>DATMML010000095.1 GCA_035570235.1 Vicinamibacteria bacterium
CGAGAAGGCGTGCTTTGGCCTCATCGAGGTCACTCACCTCCAGGCAGATGTGGTGCTGGGAGCCGCGTGCGTTCGGCGGCGGAAGGGTGCCGTAGAGCATAAGCTCAAGGTAGTCCAACCCGTCGGGAACTCGCAGGTTGACCCACGACAGCTCGGTGCCCGAACGGCTGCCCCGCCAGACCTCGGTCAGACCCAGGACCTCGTGGTAGAAGTGGTCGGCCGCGGACAGATCGCCCGCCAGGATCCCCGCGTGTCGGATCAGGCTAGCCACGGGCCCCGGAGCCGACGCGGGCCGGGGGAGAGTGTTTCTCGGCCCCGCCTCGGGAGCGGGCTGCACGAACTCAATCGAGCGTCCCTCGGGGTCCCTCACCATGAGGCAGCGTTTCCCGTTCGCTTCAGACACAACGCCAGGGACCTCAACTCCTCGTGCCGCCAAGTAACGGCGCATTCCCTCGGCGTCGTCGGTCTCGAGAGCGATGTGGTCCAGCCGATCCCCGTCAGGTCTCAGGCCGTCGCGCAACTCCACGTACTGTCGCTCCCCCACGGCGACGCGGAGCGTCGAATCCTTCTCTGCAGTCGCCGCCTGTACCGTGGCATAGCCCAGAAACTCCTGGTAAAAGACTCTCGAGCGCGCGAGGTCGCTAACCCGCAGGGCCACATGAGAGATCCCGAGAATACGGGGACGCCCGGGGCCCCCCGAGGCGCGGACGGCGGACATGTTCGGGGAGCCAGGAGGCGTCGCAGCGATGATCAGACTCCCGAGAACGGGCGCCCAGCGCAGTCTGGTCACCTCACGGCCTCCTTGACCCCCGAACCTGGGTGGGTGAGCAGCATACCCGGCGAAAGGTATACTAGCCATGGCCCTCAGGGGGGGCGCCGGTATGCAGCATCGCCGGGGACGAGCGTCGCAGCGGGAGCCGCGGCGGCCGTGTGGTCGAACTGAACGAGCCCGCCCCTTCGGCATTCACAGGGTTCGCCCCATGATGGAACCACGCAAGGGCCTTCTTCTGCTTTGCCTCGCAACCCAGATTGCGTGTGCCAGCGGGCTCCTCACGGCACCACCGGGATCGTCGATCAGTTGCTTCCCGAATCCCCCGTTCGTCGCCGCGTTCGGGGACGTTTCCGTGATCTCCTCACTGATCCTTGAGCCGGCGGGATTCCCGGTTCCCGACGGCACCGTCGCGCAATTCTTCACCACCCTGGGCCGCATCGATCCCGAGGGGAAGACCAAGAACGGGATCGTCCGGGTGAACTTCGTCTCCGACAGCCGCTCAGGAACGGCCTCGATCACCGTCGTGTCGGGCGGACCCGCAGCCGCCCCCTCCGCGTCGCCCTCTCCGGGCACGGGCGGCGCGAGCAGCGGCAACGGAACCTGCTCCACAGCGGTAACGATCGGCAGCGCACGGCCCGCGCTGGTGAAGGTGGTTCCGAATCCGCCCCGCCTCGCCGGCAACCGCTGCACGTTGATCACGGCGACTGTTTACGACACAAACGGCAATCCCGTCTCCAACGTCCCCATCATCTTCTCGGTGAGCAGCCCCACCGCGGAATTCTTCCAGAGCGGCAGCGTCCCCATCTTCTCCGACACCAACGGCCAGTCCTCGGACTTCATGTGCACGCGTCGGTCGCCGGACGACCCCGAGACGACGGTGACGGTGACCGCGACGCCACCCGTAGGGACCCCCGGCACCACGCTCGTGACCATCAACTGAGAGCCTCCTACGGCCATTCCCCGCCCTGCCTGTTCCAAGGCACGGCGGGGCCTGCGGCCTGCGGTGTCCACGCTTTGACCATCGGTGCCGGCCAGCGTTTGGTGAGCGAGTTCGCCTTCCCGCAAGACACGGCGGCGCGGGGGCCCACATGAAGCTGGGCCGTCCGGTCTTTGGCGCCCTTCTGTGGCTCCCCCTCGCCAAAGCCCTGCTGCACACTGTGTTCGCGCCCGGCTACGGGTACTACCGGGATGAGTTCTACTACCGTGCCTGCGCCGACCACCTCGCCTGGGGCTACGTCGACCACCCACCCCTCTCGATCTTGCTCCTTTGGATCGTCCGACTAACGCTGGGCGATTCGCTCTTCGCCATCCGCCTGTTGCCCGCGATCGTGGGCGCACTCACGGTCCTGCTCACGGGATTGATCGCCCGCGAATTGGGCGGTGGACGCTTCGCGCAGACGCTTGCCATGCTGTGCACCCTTATCGCACCCGAGTATCTCGCCATCGACAGCGTCTACTCTATGAACACGGTCGACCTCCTGGTATGGACCGGGAGCGGCTACCTCCTCGTGCGGGTCCTTAAGGAAGACCGCCCGGGCTGGTGGCTGGCCCTGGGCGTGCTCCTGGGGCTCGGGCTGCTCAACAAAATCAGCATCCTCTGGTTGGGTTTCGGTCTCGGAGCTGGACTGCTGTTGTCGCGCCGGGACGTGCTTCGAAGGTCGGGCCCGTGGATGGCGGCGAGCGTCGCGGCCCTTTTGTTCCTTCCCCACGTCTTGTGGCAAATACGCGACGGCTGGCCGACCCTTGAGTTCATAAGGAACGCCACCGGCGTGAAGATGGCGGCCATAGGGCCCATGGCCTTCACGGTGAGCCAGATCCAGAACCAGCACCCGCTGACCTTCCCCGTCTGGCTCGCCGGCCTCTTCTTTTTTCTCTCAACCCACGCGGGACGGCCCTTCCGGCCCCTCGGGATCATCTACCTCGCTGTCTTCCTGCTGCTGGTCGTCAACCAAAAGAGCCGGACCGGCTACCTGGCGCCCGCCTATTCAACCCTGTTCGCCGCCGGAGGGGTCGCCATCGGCCGCGTCATCGAAGAACGTAGGTGGAGAGTCGCGCCGCGAGCGGTCCTCATCACGCTTTTCATTGCGGGGGTGGTCACGGCGCCTCTGGCGCTACCGATTCTGCCCGTCGAGAGCTACATCGCCTACGCCCAAGCCTTGGGTCAGAAGCCCTCAACGGAGGAGAAGAAAGAGGTTGGCGCGCTGCCCCAGTTCTTTGCCGACATGCAGGGATGGGAGGAGATGGTGGCGGTCGTCGCGCGCGTCTACCGCTCCCTCTCCGCGGAAGAGCAAGCCAAGGTCGGCATCTTCACCTCCAACTACGGAGAGGCGGGCGCGATCGACCTCCTGGGCCGGCCGTATGGCCTCCCCCGCGCGATCAGCGGTCACAACAACTATTGGCTCTGGGGCCCGAGGGGATTCTCCGGCGAGTTGATGATCATGCTCACTCCGTCGCGCACTCGGCTGGAAGAGAGATTCGAGTCGGTCGAACAGGCTGGCACAATCGAGTGCGGGCATTGCATGCCTTATGAGAACCATCGCCCCGTCTTTCTCTGCCGACGGGCGCGGGTATCCCTTCCCGAGCTCTGGCCAATGCTCAAGCACTATGACTAGGGTGGACGCCCAATTGTCGTCCCGCACCACCCCGAGGGTAGAAGGCGACCGTCTGGGCTGATCAACCGCGGGGCCTTTTTGCCGCCCTTCTTCAAAGCGGCCGAGACCGCCTAGCGAGGCCCCTGCTTCAGGACGAGCGGCAGCCCCGACACCATGAGGACGACATGACCCGCCTCGCGGGCCAGCAACTGGTTGGCCAGGCCCTGGAGATCGCGGAACACGCGTCCTAGCGGCTGCTCGGGGACGACTCCGTTGCCCACCTCGTTGCTCACCGCGATCACGTCACGCTGCCTGGCCGCGTCCGGCAATTGAGAGACGGCTTCCATAATGAGCCGTTCCTGCTCCCCCCCGGGAAGGTCGGGCCGGGTTACCAGGAGGTTGGCCACCCAAAGGGTGACGCAGTCGACCACCACCGGCGCGTCCAGGGGTTTCGCCTCCCGAACCGCACGCACGACATCCCGAGCCTCCTCGATGGTCGTCCAGCCCGGCCTCCTCTCCGCCCGGTGCCGAGCGATCCGAGCCTCCATCTCCGGGTCGCCATCCGATCGCGCGGTGGCGAGATAGACCGCGGGACCCCGGGCGCACAGGCTCTGTGCATAGCGGCTCTTGCCGCTCCTCGCCCCGCCCAGAATCAGGGTCAGCACCGAAGGCCCAGGTCACGCGCGGGAACGGCGTTGAGCAACCGAACCAGCGGGGCATGCCCGTAGTAGTCGATGACACTCACCGCCCCGTACGATTGCTCCATTCGGAACAGATGGCGGGCCTCCAGGCTCAATGCCTCCGCCAAAAGGATGCGGCCCACCCCCCCATGGGAGACGACGGCGAGGGTGTGGCCCTCGTGTCTTCCCCGGAGCTCGCTGGCTGCCGCCACCACCCGGACCCGCATCGTGGACAGGCTCTCGCCGCCAGGAAACTCCACCTCCGTGGGCCTCTCCATCCAGGCCTTGTAGATCTCGGGGAAGCGCTCCGCCGCCTGATCGTACGTGAGACCCTCAAGGCTCCCGAAGTCGATCTCCCGGAAGCGATCCTCGGGCCGCGGGGTCAGCCCGTGGGGTCCAGCAACGATCTCGGCGCTCTCCCGTGCCCGGACGCGCGGGCTGCAATAGACGGCGGTCAAGGGAACGCTCTCCAGGAGGCGCGCCACCCGTCTCATCTGCCTTCTGCCCCGCGGCGAGAGGTCCAGGTCGAGCGTTCCGTAGCAGCGGCCGTGGGCAGAGGCTTCCGGCTCTCCATGGCGCACGAGGACGACACGGAGGGTGGTTCCCTCCGGTCTTCTCCATCGCGGGGCCTCGAGCGGCAAGCCCGTCACCCAGACACGGCCACGGCGATGGCCAGGACGGCGACCTCCGTCAGCTCCGAGGCCGCGCCCATGATGTCGCCGGTGACGCCTCCAATGCGGCGTCGGCTGCCACGCCCTACGGCAGCGGTGACTAGGACCGCCGCTCCCCAGCAGGCGGCGGCGGCCAGGGGGCCGACGAGAAGGGACAGGGCCACCGCCAGGACCGTGGCGCCGAGGAACTCGCGGCTCCCCACATGATCGGTGAGGGCCGTTCCCAGGCCCCCCTCCCGGCGGGCGTAGGGCAGGAAGCGCCCCAGGGCAACGGTGGCCCAGCGGCCCAGGGCGGGCGCGACCACCAGGTAACGCGCCGCGGCTCCTCTTTCGATGAGGCTGCCCAGGGAGAGGACCTTGCCCGAAAGCAACAAGACGAGGGCCGTGGCCCCGAAGGCTCCGATGGAGGGATCTCGCATGATGCGGAGAACCTCCTCCCGGGAATGTCCGCCTCCGAAGCCATCGGCCATATCCGCCAAGCCATCCAGGTGCAGGCCACGGGTGACCCAGGCGGTGAGGGAAACGAGGCAAACGGCCGTCAGCGCGGACGGGAGCCAGGGGCCGCCGAACCGGGGGCCCTGCCCCCAGGCCACCCTCACCGACAAGAGCTCCAGGCCCACGACTGCGATACCCCCGATGCCAGCGCCGATGAGCGGGAAGAACACCGCCGCGCGCCCGACATCGGCAGCGTCAAAGCTCCAGCGCGCGGGCACGGGAATGCGGGTGAGGAACGCGACCGCCGCCAGTAAAGCCCTCATTTGCGACCAGAATCCGGCGGTCCCTCGCTGGGTCCCGGCACGTCCGTGACCGCCGCGGATTCGAACGTCGCCATCTCCGTGAAGGCGGCAACCGCGGCCCCGATCACGTTCATAGCGAGCGCCGCCCCCGTACCCTCCCCGAGCCGCATTTCCAGATCGAGTAGCGGTCGCTGGCCGATCCGGTCCAAGAGGACGGCGTGGCCAGGCTCCGGCGACCGGTGCCCCGCGAACAGGTAGTCGGCCACGGCTCCACACAGCCCTACCGCCAGCGCGGCACCTGCCGTCGCGATGAAGCCGTCGCAGATCAGCGCGCGGCCTCGCCGGGCTCCGCCCAGGCACAAGCCGCAGAGGCCGGCGATCTCGAGGCCTCCCACTTTCTGCAGGACGTCGAGGGGATCATCCGGCCGGGGGGTATTCTCGGCCAGCGCCCGCTCCACTACCCCGACCTTGCGGGCCAGGCCGTCGTCGCTCACCCCCGTTCCCCGTCCCGTCACCCGCGACGGGGGCAGGCCGGTGAGCGCGGCCGTCACCGCGCTCGCGGCGGTGGTGTTGCCGATCCCCATCTCGCCCAGCCCAAGCAACGCCACCCCATCTTCTGCGGCCTGCTCCGCCTGCTCGATGCCGGCTAGGACGGCAGCGAGCGTCTCCGGCTCGGTCATGGCCGGACCCTCAGCCATGTTTCGGGTCCCGTTGCGCACGCGGCGCTGGATCAGCCGCGCGCGGCCGGAGCCCACGCTTACGGGCACGGCGACCCCGATGTCCACCACCCAGACGTCGGCGTTGGCGACGCCCGCGAGGGCATTCACGGCGGCGCCCCCCCGCACGAAGTTGACGACCATCTGGGCAGTCACCTCGCTGGGGTAGGCGCTCACCCCCTCAGCCGTGACCCCGTGGTCGGCGGCAAAAACCACGATCCGCCGCCGCGCGACGTGGGGCTCGATCCTCTCCTGGATTGCGCACATACGCTCCGCGACCTCTTCCAGGCGCCCCAGGCTACCGGGGGGCTTGGTCAGCGACCGCTGGCGCTGGCGAGCGCGGGTGATCCAGTCGGTGCTTACGGGGCGAATGTTTCGGATAGTCTCCAAGATCAACTCTTTGGCGTCGTTCATGAAATTGGCTCCTCAAAGCGCGCGTCTGGGCCGAGGGCTCCCGGGGTGGTTGGTACGGCCGATACCCGCCAGCGCTCTCTCTCACGTGGCTCGCGAGACGGCCGAAGCGAGCCTCGCGCTCCGCGGAAAACCACGTGAGCTCCCTGGGCGGCTCCCGCCCGCAGACGGCGCGTGCGGCCCGCAAGAACGAGTGGCGGAACGCGTCGGAGTCGAACAACCCGTGAAGATAGCGATTTGCCTACGTGGGACCCCGTCCCGAGCACCATCAGGGCTTTCGCGCGCATCGTCCACTCACCGTTCACGATCCCGCCCCGTTACCAGGCGCGCGACCAGCGCGGGCCTCCCGTCTTGGGATCCCGCAGGGCGGCGTTCGCCCCCGCGTCCTTCTCCAGGAGCCGTCCCAGCAGCCAGAGCAGATCGGCCAGCCGATTGAGGTAGGGAATCAGGCTCCCGTCGATTTCGTGTCCAGCGTCCACCAGCCGGGCCACGACGCGCTCCGCCCGACGGCACGTGGTCCGCGCCACGTCGAAAGCCGCCGCCGCCGCGTGCTCGCCGGGCAGGGCCCAGTCCTGGAGGACTCCCTCCATGCTCTCAATCCGATGGACGTGGTTGGTGAGGGCCTCGACCCGCGCGCCTCCGACGGAAGAGTCCTTGCCGGACGGCGGCGACTCGATGGCGCCGGAGAGGTTGAACAGGTCTCGCTGGAGGGCCTTCGTCAGCTCCCGCACTTCTTGGTGCTCGCTGATGGCCCGCGCGAACCCGAGCTGGCTGATCAGCTCATCGACCACTCCGTACACTTCAACCCGAAGATCTCCCTTGGAGACGCGTTCTCCACCGATGAGACTCGTCTTCCCGCTGTCACCACGCTTGGTCGAGATGCTCATCCCTCCTCCTTCCGATTGGTCCCAGCCGAAGACCCCGCCTTACAGCAAGGAGGCATGCCGCCTCCGGCCCAGCAGCCACAGGAAGGCCGGCCCGCCGGCCAGGGCGGTCACCGCCCCCACGGGGACCTCGGCCGCCCCCAGGAGGGTTCTCGCCATCGTGTCCGCCAGCACCAGAAACGCCGCCCCCAGCAGGAGCGAGCAGGGCATGACCACACGGACATCCTCTCCGAAGAGCCGCCGCACCGCGTGCGGCACGACGAGACCGACGAAGCCAATCGGGCCCGCCACCGCCACCGTCGTCCCCACCACCAGGCAGGAGGCGACGTACGTGATTCGCTCGACCCGATGGACATTGACGCCCAGGCTGGCCGCGGTCTCCGCATCCACGGCAAGCAGGTGGAGATCCCGGGCAAGGACCAGGAGGGCCACGATCCCGGGGGTGAGAAAGAGCAGCATCGGCCAGAGCACTCCTGACCCCACCACATCCAGGCTGCCCACGAGCCAGCGAAGAATCTGGAGGGCACGGGTGTAGTCCGCCAGGCACTGGAGCATCAACACCCCTGCCGCGGCGATGAGGTTTATGACCACCCCTGCCAGAAGCAGCGCTCCGGGCAGGAGCACCGCCCCCACCGATGCCAGGCGGTAGACGATCAGGACCGCGAGGCCCGCACCCATCAAAGCCGCCACGAAGACCAGGGGCAGGGCCCCCACCCGGCCGCCGAGGCCCAGAGCGATGGCCAGGCTCGCCCCCAGCGCCCCCCCGCCCGACACCCCGAGCGTGAAGGGATCGGCCAGGGGGTTGCGGAACAGAGCCTGGAGGGCCGCGCCCACGACTCCCAGAGACCCACCCACGATCAAGCCCAGCAGCACCCGCGGAACCCGGATCTCGAGAAAGATCGTCCGTGACGTGGGATCCGAGCGGAGGGCCTCGAGATCGATCCGCCGATATCCGGTAGACAGGGCGCCCACCGTCACCAGGAGGACGGCCCCCGCCAAGAGCAGAAAGGGCATCCCTCGTCGTCCGGGCGCCGGTCCCCCGCCCTGATCCAACGCCGGGTCCCCCGCCGTCGGCATCGCCGGGATCGGTCCCGCGCCCCCCGCGTCCATCACCACTCCGACCACACGAAGGTGCGCCCGTCCAAGCGGCAAGCGCGCACGTTCGCGTCCTCGTAGATCTCCTTGAGGGTGTCCTCCCGCAGAACCTCCCGGGGCGCCCCCTCGGCGGCCAGGCTGCCGCCCCGCAAGGCGAAGACATGGTCGAAAGCGGGGTCCAGGAACGCGAGGTCGTGGGTGACGACGAGGGCGGTGAGCCCCCGCTCCTTCCGAAGCCGCCGCAGGGCCGCCACAAGCTGGGCGCGGTGCTTCAGGTCCAGGGAGGCGGCGGGCTCGTCGAGGAGCAGCAGCTCGGGTTGCTGCGCGAGGGCACGGGCTACGGCCACGAGCTGCTTTTCGCCCCCGGAGAGCTCGGTCATGGGCCGTTCCGCCAGGTGCTGGGCGCCGAGTGTGGCGAGCGCCTCCATGGCGATGGTGCGGTCCCTCGTCCCCTCCAGCCGAAAGCGCGGCGTGTACGGCGCCCGCCCCGTGAGGACGACCTCGAGAGCAGTGAAGGGAAACACGGTTGTCAGCTCCTGCGGCACGTAGGCCATCCTCATGGCAAGACGTCGCCGCGAGATCGAGCCGAGGGCCGCCCCGTCCAGGGTGACCAGCCCCTGCCATGGCCGCAGGAGCCCGGCCAAGAGCCGCAGGAGCGTCGACTTCCCGCTACCGTTGGGACCGATCAGGGCCGCGAACGTCGTGCGGGGCAGGGCCAGCGATAAGCCCGAGACCACGGGCTTCGTGCCGGCGTAGCCGAAACCGAGGCCCGTCGCCTGCAGGAGGGCGCTCGTCATTTCGGGAACGCCTCCGGGTGAAGGAGCATCGCCATGTGGCGTGCGGTCTCGCTCACGAACTGCGAGGGATGAACGACAGTCCGGTCCCTGAATGCGTACACCCGCCCCTGGCGCACGGCGCGCACTCGCGGGAGGTCGGCCCACACCGCCGCCGCCTCTTCCCTCAGAGGGCCGGCCACGATGGCGGGGGGCGTCACCGCCTGTGCAAGGTCGAGGATGACTTCCGGATCGAGGGAGACCAGGGCCTCGGTTGTTAGCCTCACGTAGTTGGCCGCCCCGGAGGGCGCGATCGGGTCGCCTCCGGCGATATCGATCAGCTCCGTCAGGTAGCTTCCCTGCGTCGCCACGTATAGGTCCCGCAGCGTGCCCGGGAGGCGGTCGACGACACAGAGCACTTTGGGGCGCACTCGCCCGCTCGCCTTCCCCCGGATCGCGGCGAGCTCGGCTCGGGTACCGGCTTCCAGCCCCTCAGCCTCTTGGTCATTGCCCACGGCCCGGCCGATCTCTCGGATGGCCCTGAAGACGTCCTCGATCGTCTGGCTTGGTATGACGAGCGTTCGGAGGCCGAGGAGGTCGAGCCGGTCCTTCACGAGCGGGGCCTGGTCGTCCGTCATGATGATCAGGTCGGGCCGGAGGGCCGTGACCTTCTCCAGATTGGCGTTGAGCCAGCCCCCGACCCGCGGCAAGCCCTCGACCTCGGGCGGGAAGCTGCAATAGTCGGAAACCGCGACCACCCGGCTGAAGGCTCCGATCCCATGAAGTATCTCCGTGACGTTGGGGGAGAGCGAAATGATCGCTCGGGGACGGGGGCTAACGACATCCGTTGCCCGTCCAGCGACGGGCCCGGGGGCGACCAACGCGAGCCCGAACAGGAGCCCCCCCGTGCGGCACAGAATGAGTCCCTTCGCGTTTCTCTCAGTACGCAAAGGCCACACCCCCCAACGCGACCCGGCCCGGGGTCGCGAAGCCGCTCTCGAAATAGGTCCGATGGAAGACGTCTGCGACCTTGCCGAAGAGCCGCAGGCTTCCCCGTTCCGACACGCGCATGCTGTAGCTGGCCACAAAATCCGCCTTCACGATCCCTTGGAAGCGGTAAGTGCGGCTCGCGAACGTCACCGGATCGAGGACGGGCGCCAGATAGCTGTCGGAGGCCGCGAGGGCGAGCGTCGCTTGGAAGCCGCCCAGCCGCTGGGTTGCCACCAGGGAGAACTGATGCTTTGGAATGATGTAGGCCTGGGGCAGATCCTGGGGCTGGCGCGTCGGAGGCTCGGCGGCGTTGTAGGTGTAGGCCGCGTTCAGCCGAAGCCCCCGCAACGGCTCCGCCGCGGCCTCGACCTCGAGCCCCTGGGCCTTTCCGCCGTCCACCAATCGGTATCCGCCGAAGCGCCCGAAGGGGTCGGTCTCGGGACTGATGGCTCCCGAGAAGTCGAAAATGATCACCTTTCGGAGATCGGTGCGGAAGAGCGTCAGCGATGTGCGCAGCCGGCCCGCGGCAAATTGCTGGTCCACCCCCAGGTCAACCCCCAGCGACCGCTCGGGGCCGAGCCGCGGATCCCCGTAGACGGAATACCCGAAGCTCCCGAAGGAGCTGCCAAAGCGCTCGAAAAGCGAGGGCGCCCGATAACCGTTCCCGACGTGGCCCCGCAGCTTGGTGCCTGTCTTCTCCAAGAAGTAGGCGATCGACCCATCGGCGGTGTAGGCACTGGGGAGCGAGGGGAGGTGGAGTCCTTGAAAGGGCGACCCCGAAGCTGGGGTGAGGGTTGGGGCGTCGAGCGAGAACCATTGGGCGCGGAGACCAGCGGAGGCCTGCAACGCCCCCCCAAGAAGACGGATCTGGTCCTGGATGAAGCTGGCATGGCTGAGCTGGGCCGCGTTCACCGAGGAGCCGGCGGCGGGGTCGGTCGGGGTCGAGCGGCCCAGGTATCGCTCGCTCTCCAGCTGATACCCGACCGTGAAGAGGTGGTGGGGGCCGACACCGAAGTCGGCGTGGGCGTCCAGGGTGTGTACGCGTCCGTCGAATTCGTCGCGGGTCATACCATCGGGCTGGAACCCGGGACCCAGGGGACCATTCACAAAGGTCCGGTTGGTGAGCAAGCCGTGATAGGTCACGCTGTAGGCGAAGCCCGGGGAGGGACGATGCTCGAATGTCACCAGCGCGGAAAGGAAGTTGGCACTACGGGTGTTGTCGGGGTCATGGGCGGAGGGAATGAAGTTCGCCCCGTCGAGGTTCAGCTCGGAGACCGGCGTACCCGACTCGTAGCGGGACAACTCCGACCGCGAGAGGGGGCTGGCGTCGATGATTCCATCGCTGGGGAGGGTGCCCAGGGTCAGCGGACTCTCGTTGAGCTTTGTGAACGAGTCGGCGAAATAAATCCGGGTCGCGAGCGTCGCTGTCGGGCCGAGACGAACCTGGACACGCCCCTGGATGCTGGAGGTGCGTGCCTTGTCGTCGCCTCCCACGCCTTCGGAGACGTTCAGGTGGGCGAATCCGGCGCTGTAGGTGATGCGGTCCTTGTTAAAGCCCCCGGCGGTGTCCGCGCGCCCCCGAAAGAAGCCCAGCGAGCCGCCCTCGAGGAGGAGGCCGCCCCGGGCCTGGCCTCCGCCGTGGTCGGTCACGACGTTGACCACTCCCCCAATGGCGTTGGAGCCATAGAGCGAAGAGCCCGACCCGCGAAGGACCTCGACCCGCTCGATGTTGGTCACCAGGAGATCCTCCAGGAACCCAGACGCGTCGGCCTGGGGACCGGCGGCGTCGCGAAAACGCACGCCGTCGATGAGGATGGCCGTGTCTTGGTCGCGTAACCCCCGGATCTTGATGGACGCGAAGGAACCGGGCCCTCCCAGCTGCTGGACGCGGAGACCGGCAACGGTGCGCAGCGCGTCTGCGAGGGCGAACTCGTCGCGGCCGTCGATCTGCTCGCGGTCCACGACAGCGATGGCCTTCGAGACCTCGTCGGATCCCTGCATGCTGCCGGATGCGGTCACGACCACTTGCTCTCTGAGGCCGGCGAGCTTGAGGGCAAACTCGACGTCGACCTCGGTCGCTTTGACCAGCGCCACGCGCTGCACGTCGGGGCGGCCAAAACCAGATGCCGCGGCTTCCACAAGATAGTCGGCAGCGGGCAGACTCTCGAAGCGACAGAGTCCGGCCGCATCAGTCACGGCGTTGATCCGAAGCCGATCGTCCCTCGTGTAGAGGGTGACCCGAGCTCCCCGAACCGGCACCACCTGCGGATCCACGACCCGCACGGTGATCGTGGACAAGCCTTCAGACGCCCCGGCAGCCGCTTGGACGCTAGAGAAAAGGAACAGTCCCAGGACGGACACACGCATGCACGCCTCCCACCGGGCGTAAGCCCGAATCCTCTTGTTTTGGCCGGACAAGCGGAGAAAGGCCTCGGCGGCAGGTGGCGAAGGGGTGAAGAGACTCTGCGCTAGAGCTGAGAGCTCTGGCGGAGCTGCCGTGAAACCGGACTCTTCCCATCGAAGAGCACTCCGACTTCTCGGCTCGGGCAGGTTTCCTGACTCACGGAGCCCTACGTCGTCGCCCGCCTTCCCCCCAGTATCCTGGGAGTGGCTGCTCGTACCCCTTAGGGCAATCGAGCCAGAGCGCCGACTCTCCGATCACAGTGGCGTGGGCCGTTGGGGTTTCTCACCCCATTCCCTTTTACCCCGTACGCCGGGCACCCGAGCCTGTCCGTACAAGGTCGACTGGACATTAGTCCCTTTTGCCCGTCATTTCAAGAGCGCGTAGGTACCGTCCGTCCACCAGACGAACGGTAGTAGGATCCAGCGCTACGTGCGGCCGATGAAGGCTCCCGCCCACCCCCCAGGGGAGGGGAGCTCAAGGCCGCCAAGAGAGGGGTTAAGGAGATGAGACAACTCACGAGCCTCTTCCTGGGCTTGATCTTGATGGCCGCCGTGGCGGCCGCCGAACCGACGACCTTGATTCGATGCGGGAGGCTGATCGACGGCCAGGCGGACCAGGCGACGGCGAGCATCGACATCCAGGTCGTGGGCGATCGGATCACGGCGGTCGGGAAGGGCCTGGCCGCACCGGCCGACGCCCGCACCGTCGACCTCTCGAACGCGACCTGCCTGCCCGGGTTCATCGATCTGCATGCCCACATCCTGCTCAACCCCGGAGACGTCCTGGCCGACTCGCTGCGGAAATCGAGCGCGCGCAAGGCGCTCGAGGGCCTGCGCAACGCCTTGGTCCGGCTCCAGAACGGCTTCACCACCCTGCGCGACCCGGGTGACCTGGACCTGTACTACTCCACGGTCGAGATCCGAGACGCGATTGCGCGCGGCGATTTTCAGGGGCCCCGCCTCTTCGTCGCCCCCCACATGATCTCCCCCACCGGCGGTCACGGTGACTTCAACGACCTGGCCCCAGACCTCGCCCTCCAGGTCCCCAACGTCGTCGTGGACGGTGCCGAGGCCATGCGCAAGGCGATCCGCGAGGAGGTCAAGCACGGGGCGGACTGGATCAAGTTGGCGGCCAGCGGTGGCGTCATGTCGGCAGGGGACGACCCGCGGGGCCAGGCCTTCACGGACGAGGAGTTCCGGGCGGCAACGGACGAGGCCCACCGGCTCGGCCGGAAGGTGACGGTCCACGCGATCGGCGCCGGTAGCATCAAGGCCGCGCTGCGCGCTGGCGTGGACTGCATCGAGCACGGGGCGTTGATCGACGACGAGGGAATTGGGCTCATGAAGGAGCGTGGCGTGCCTCTGGTGCCTACGGTCTACGTGCTTGACTACATCATCGAGGAGGGGGAGAAACGCGGCATCCCCGCCGATCGCATCGCGAAGGCGAAGGCGCTCCAGGCCGAACGCGATCGCTGTCTTCGCGCGGCTTTCGCAGCCGGGTTGACCGTCGCCTTTGGCTCCGACACCATCTACCCCCACCCGCACGCCAACCGCGAGTTCGCGCGGATGGTGCGCCTCGGCCTGTCCCCCATGGCCGCCATCCGGTCAGCCACGACGCGCGCGGCCCGCGTTCTCGGGATCGAGAAGGACGTGGGAACCCTCGAGACCGGAAAGCGGGCGGACGTCGTGGCCGTTGGCCGCGACCCCCTCGCCGACGTGAGCGCCCTCGAGAATGTCCTCTTCGTCATGAAAGACGGCCGGGTGGTCAGGCCCACCGAGGGAGGTCGGCGCTGACGGGCTCGGGCCTGGGAAACCGTGAGCTAGTGCGACCGCCGGAAGGTCCTTTGAATATCCGGCCAGAACTCCTGGAAGACGTTGAAGGCGGCGCTCATCGCCAGCTGCAGGTTCGCGGCCTGCACGCCTTCGCGCCAAGCGTGGTGACCGGGCGGGTATAAGAGGGCACTGGCGATGCTGCTGCCGTAAAAGGACGCGACGTTGGCGGTGCCGAAGCATGTCCGGCCGCGGTCGTCGTAGGTGAACACCGTGAACTGCACCGCATGCGCCGCGCGACGCCAGAAGCCCCTCTGGCCGCTCCGAATGAAGCGCGGGTCCTGCTTGAGCATGGCGTCGCCTGCGGACTGGATCACTCCCTGGACGACGTTGGTGCCGAAGGCCAGAGCCATTCTCTTTCCGAACCCCGAGGTGTTGTCTCCCCACTCGGGTGGGGTCCGAAACCGCTGGGCGAGGACCGCGGTCGCGAGGACGGGCGCGAATGCCCCCGGCGACGTCACGGTTTGGTTCAAGAACAGCCTCCAGCGCTCCCCTCGCGTGAGCGGCGAGTAGTCGAGGGCGGACGTCTCCGAGAAGCCAATGAGGCTGACGTGTGTCGCCGCCTCTTCCCGAGCGACAACAGCAACGACCGAATCGGGTCGCGGGCCATTGGCCGGGCAGAGGCTGCGAGCCTCGGCCGAGGCCGCGTCCGGGCCCGGCGGCGGTTCGAGGCGAATCAGGACGCTCGCCCACGCGGGTGGGTTGGCAGCGGGGAGGCTCGTGACACCGTCCCCCACACCAGAGCCCGTGGGCGTGAACTGCAGGAGCGTGAGTAGGGCAAGGCCGACCACGGAGCAGGTACTCGCAAGGCAGGTGCCAAGAAGCGAAGCTCAGTGACCCCCCTCACTCTGGGGGGCAAACGCCAACTCGTACAAGCACTTGCCGGTCAAATTCTTAGGCTGGGATGGCCGGACCTCGGCCATAAACACTCGGGCACGGGTTACCGAATCACCCTTCCCGAACAGGAGTTCCCGACCGCGGACGACGGAGAAAGAGCGAGATCCGTGTCGGCTCGAACTCCAAGAACCGCCTCAGGGTCCGCTATCCTTCCGCTTTTCCAAAGCGCTGGGCGGCACGGAGCCAAGAACCGGCTCCGAGCGCTTGAGGATGTCGCGGATGGCGGCCATGTCTTCGTTGGTTATGCGTGTGAAGCGGACCCCAAAGCCAGGCGGCCAATCGCGGGAAGAGGGCGCGGCTGCATTGTTCACCCACGAGACCTGGCCAACCACCTTGAGAAACGTGGTGGGCGCGAGCTCGACCACGAGCGTCACCATCTCGCCCACGGGTGGAGGCTGTTCGGTCGAGGCGAACAGGCCCCCCGTGCCAAGGTTGGCCACGCGCATCCTCTCGCTGCCGGCCACGCAGTACACGTTCTCCACGTAGAACCGATTTACCGGCGTCTTCCCCTTTCCCCCGAGCCGGGCAACGAGGCTCGAGGCTTTGCCCCGGATCCGCGGATTCTCGTCCCGGAGCGCCTCGATGAGAGCGGGGACGGCGGCCCGGCCGATGCTGAACAGGGCTTCCTGGGCCTCGTCGGGCTCAAGAAAGTCCCTCTCTTTCAGCGCCTCGATGAGCGCGGGGACGGCGGCCAGGGCGTCCGGACCGATCAACCCCAGAGCCGCCGCCGCGTGATGCCGGAGAACCTCGTCCCCGTCCCTCAGGGCGGCGGCGAGGGCGGGGACAGCCTCCTTGGCAGCTGAGTTCATTCGCCCGAGAGCCCGGGCCGCTTCGCCACGGACCGTGTCGTCTTGGTCCTCCAAAGCGCCGGTCAGGGCCGGGACCGCCTCCTTTGCCACCCGACCCATATCCCCGAGAGCTGCCGCCGCCCGCCAGCGAACGCCGGATTCGTCGTCAGTGGTGAGAGACAAGATGAGGCTGCCGACGTCGACCGTGTCAGGAGCCGCGGGTCCCGGAGGCTCGGGGTTCGGGAGCGGGTTCGGTTGGGGGCTCGGTTCCGGCTTTCCGATGACCTTCTCGAGGGCCAGGGCCACGGCGTCGGTAGTCGACGCATCCCTGTCCTCCAGTGCCGAAAGGAGGGCGGGGATGGCTGCTCTCGCCTCTGGGCCAATCTCACCGAGCGCGGCCGCGGCCCGCCAGCGAACGTTGGCGTTCTCGTCTCTGAGCGCTCCGACGAGATCGGGCACCACGTCCTTGGCGGATGGGCCCATAGCGCCTAGGGCCGCCGCCGCGGCAGCGCGCACGAAGCGGCTCTCGTCCTTGAGAGCTCCCACAAGGTCCGGGATCGCCTCCCTCGCTTCAGGACCGATGCCACCGAGAGCAGCCGCAGCCCAGTCGCGGATGCCGCTCATCGTGTTCTTGAGAGCCGCCCGCAGCGCCGTGACCGCGGCCTTCGCGGACGGCCCTAGGTGTCCCAGGGCGACCGCTGCCCACTCGCGGACGCTCACGTCCTCGTGCCGCAGCGCGTCGATCAGGGCCGAGACATCGATCGGTCCGGTACCGGTCGTAGGCGAGGCGTCCGAGCGGTCCGGCTCTCGTTCCTCCGTGATCGTCCTCAGGGCCTCGGCGGCGGCATGGGCGACAGAGAGCGCCTTGTCTTCGAGCGCTTTCGTAAGGGCCGGAACCGCATCCTTGGCCATGGGGCCCATCTCCCACAAGCCCACGGCCGCCCTCCAGCGGACGCGCACGTTGGGATGGTCCAGGCCCGATATGAAGCTGGCAAGCCGTTCCTTGCCGGCCAACTCCGCCTCGGCGGCGATTTCGGAGGGGATCGGGCGAGTTGTGTCACGCCTCGCGGGCGGGGCGCCATCGGCGGCCCCCGGAAGGGTGTAACCCCTGGGCGGAGTGAAACCCCGGGGAGGGAGTGGGAGCGGTGACCTGAGCGGGGTGGGCTTTCGGCGGGGCTCAAGGTCGGGTCCGCCCCGAGCCAGGCGCAAGGCCTCGCTCATTCCCCGCGCCGTCGCATAGCGCTCGTCGGGTGACTTGGCGAGCGCCTTCCGCAAGATCGGAACCAGTTGCCTCGGGAGGGGGGCGGCGTGGGGCCCGCTTAGCGGGGGAGCCTCCCGCAAGTGCTTGAGGATCGTGAGGACCGGACTCTCACCGCGAAAAGGGACGCGGCCCGTGAAAAGCTCGAAGACGACCACCCCGAGCGCGTAGAGGTCGCTCCGGAAGTCCACACTTCCCCCGCGTGCTTGCTCGGGGCTCATGTACTCCGGGGTCCCGATGATCTCCCCGGCAACGGTGCCCTCGGTCTGTCCGTCGGCCATCCACCGCTTTGCGGCTCCGAAATCGATGAGTCTGACGATTCCGCGTGAGTCCAGCATCACGTTCGACGTCTTGAGGTCGCGGTGAACGATCCCCACGTCGTGGATCGCCTGTAGCCCCTTGCTGATCTGGATCGCGACCTCGAAAGCTTCGTCCCATCCCAGGCTGCCTTTCTCTGCGATCCTGCGGCGCAGGTCGACTCCGTCCACGAACTCCATCGAGACATAGGTACGCCCCCTGTCCTCCCCGTATTCGTGAAAGCGGCAGACGTTGCGGTGGCTCACTTTGCGGGCAAGCTTGATCTCGAACTGGAACCGGCGGCCCCATTGGGGGGTCCGGCTCATGTCGAAGCGCAGGAGCTTGACGGCGACGACTTCATCGAGGATGCGGTCTTGAGCTTTGTAGACCGCTCCCATGCCTCCCTGACCGAGGAGGTCGAGGATTTCGTAGCGGCGGCTCAGGACCTCGCCCACCTTGAGAATGGAGAGATGCCGCCCACATTGGGAACACGCGTCCGCGGCGCTATCGTTTTCTGCCTTACACGACGGGCAGATCACCGGAGGATCAAGCCCCATGGTTCACAGCTCGTTCCATGTGGAGGATCGTGCGAATCGCGGCTGGAGAGATGGCCAAGAGAGGTTAAAGCACTCCCGAGCACCTGGCAAGGGGGGCGGACAGGGGGGCGGGCAGGGGGCAGGCACCCGCTCGGACGCTCCCCGCCGAGCGGGGGGCCCTTGACCCGGCACGGGCGCGGAGGGCCGGCCCTTCCTAAAACCAGTCCGATGACAGAGCTCGCCCGCCCCGCGATGGCCACCATGCCCGTCGCCGGGCGACGCGGTTCTCCGCTACTCCGGCCGCTGCCATCGGTCGGGCAGCCAACGCCAGAACGCCCACCAGGGCGTCTGAAGGACCGCCAAACGTGCCCGCTGTACGGGATCCATGCGCCGTGGCGTCGTGATCTCCCTCATGCTCAAGAGGAATCTCTCTCGCTCGTGGAACTTCTTCCAATGTCTGTAAGAGGACGCGAGAAACAGACTGAGCCCCAGGAGGAGCACTGACGCGAGCAGATAGAGAGTCGTTCGCACAACACGCTCGTATGATGATCGTCGTACGACTCACTCCCACGCGGAAGTCGCGGTCAGGACATGGGCTTCACAGCGAGCGCCCCCCTGACCTTCGCCCTTTCACCGGCGGCATCCAAGCTCCCTTCGCAACCAAACTCAGTGATTCCGGACACCACCGCCACCAACTGCACCCCTGGCTCGCTCCCGACCCCAGCTGGCGGCAACAACCAACTCATTGAGCCTTGCCCGCATGCGGTTCCCTGGGGCCAGGAGGCGGTTCGCGACCTGGGCCAGCCTGCGCCGCCTCCGCCTGGCCGTACCGGATTACGCCCAGGATCCGGAGGGCCCAGAGAGTGCGACAGGCCTCCAGGTTCGAAAGGTAGGAGACCTGGCAGATCTGCTCTACCGAGGCCCGGCCGTTGACGTGGGCCAAGACCTGTTGCTCCTCGTCCGTCAACCCGAGCTTGACAAGGACCTCCGTGTTGCCGGTGGGAACGGGAACGGAGCTCATGTCCCCGATCCCGCGATGGATGAGGCTCCAAGCGCGGATCCGGCGGATCCCCTCCAGGATGAGATTTTCCATGGGAAAACTGAGGATCACCACGTCCTCGAAGCCGATCTCGCCCGAGGTCAGCTCGTACTCCCCGTGGGTCCACGTGAGGACGTCGAGCAGGATCTCCTTCACGTGCTGCTGCATTGCGGGGAGCAGATCCAGTGGCTCGAGGACCCCCATCTCCACCAGGACCGTCCCCAGCCGCTGGCCGGGCTGCATCCTCTGGCTGCCCTCCCGGTACTGGCGAGCGGTGATCTTGCCTCGCCGAAGCAGGCTCTCGCCCATGCGTTCATCGGGGTCGCTGCTTTTGGCGTAGATCACATGGCCCATGTGCAGGTATAAGCTCTTAGTGACCGACCCGTTGCGAAAGGTAAGTATTCCCGTCTCCCGATTGGCCAGCGCCGATAGAAGTCGCTCGGGAACGCTGGCGTCTTGGATCATCCCCCGAGTCACGGTGTGACCCCCAGGCTCGCCTCGGAGATGCTCATGTGACAGCTGCCTTTTCCCCGGCCATGACCCGCGTCAATGCCTCTGGGACAGGAGGAGAGGAGCAGGCGAGGCCCGGGGAGAACGCCGCAGTATGCGGTGCGCAGACGCTCCTCCACCTTCCCTCCATTCAGGCCGCCTGGAACCCGGCGTCGATCCATGCGGTCTTTCAGCCTTCCCTTTGAAAGATCTGGATCACCCGCGCAACCAGCGCCTCGACCTCACCGGAGCCCTTCGGAACCAAGTCGTCAGCGCCATGGATGGTACGAGCCTCCTCCTGGTTTTCGATGGGGAGCCCCGTGTAGAGCACGATAGGGATGCCCACCCACTCCATCGTGGCTTTGATCACGTTGATGACGTCCCGCCCCGACATCGGGTCTGGAAGCCCGAGCTCGAGCACGATGACGTCGGGTCTCTCCGCAGTGATCGCCGCGATGGCGGCCCTGCCGTCTGCCACCGCTCGTACGGGCACGTTTGCGGACTCAAATGCCGCGGCCGCTTCGCGACGAGCCTCATCGTCATCGTCGACGAGAAGCACCGCCTTGCGTCGACGGCGGGTGCGCACCGGCTGGAGGCTGGCAGAGGCCCCAGGCCCTCCTTCAGCAGGCATGCTCGAGAGATCACTTCTCCCCGACGCGAGTCCCGACGACTGCGGTGGCGCAAAGCGTGAGCTCACCATCGCAAAGACCTCGCGTAGGATCAAAAGGCTTTCTTCTTGTCCCCTTGCGAGCGCCCGCAGCTCGACTAATAGCCCCTCCGAGTCCCAGACCGGACTCAACGCCGGGCTCGGGGCCGGGGATTGAGCCGCCGGAGCTGGGGAAGAGCCCATTGCCATGGGGCTCGGACCGCCGATGGGTGTCTCCGTGGTCGCGGGGGCCCTGAGGCGAGCGCCGCACTGCGGGCAATTGAGGAAGCGCTCTTCGTCTGGGGTTGCAGTGATGATGCCCTTGCAACGTGGGCATTTCGCCGTCATCTCTCCCACCTCTATCTCCGGTTCTCCGCTTGTGGCGGCACCAATTCGCTAGCAACTTCTCTACAGGGTCAGTGCGACCGGGCCCGGCCGTCGGGAGAGGGAAGACCGATGGCGATGCGACCAGGGCCGCTCAGGTAGACGCTCGCCTCCGAGAATATGACCCGCACGGCCTTGGCTTCGCTGAAGGAACTTGCCTGCAACATCAAACTGGCGCTGCCGGCGGTCGTCAGTCCAGAAGAGCCGGCAGAGAATGCGGTGGGAGTGCGGCTCCCGTAGCCGACCAAAGCCGACACAGGCTGCCAGCGCCCTCTGGGCATGAAACCCCTCCTGAGCCCCGATTGGCCGCCGAGCCTTTTCGGCTCGGCGGCCTCACGGGGGTTGATGCTTCGGCTAGCGCGATGAGGTGCCGGCAAGCGCGCTGTCAATCGTCCCGCCTTCAGTGCTGGAACTTGACCTGGTTCGCTTTCACCTGGGCTGCGGTCAGCGAGCAGGACGTCAGGGTACCGCTCACGTGCACCTTGGCCCCCGCCACGAGCAGCGTCGCATCGCATGTGCCCTTGATGCCCGCGCAGTCAAAGCTCGCGCTCGTGGCGTCGACGCTCACGAGCCCGCTCGACCGGTTGCCATTGACTGACATCTTGAACGTCTTGCCCGAGGCCGAGTTCACGGAGCCCTCGAGCTCGATCGACGAGCCCACCGTGCCGCCGTCGATCAGGCAGGTCTTGGTCCCGTCGTTGGTCCCGTTGTTGTTCTCGTTGTCGGTCTCGTCGGTGCCGTTGATCTCGACCTTGACCATGATGACGACGGTGGTCGTGATCTGAACCACGAGGTTGATCTCCGCCTGGGTCGGTACGCTTGTGATCGTGACCGTGCCGAGGGTCACGCCGTTGCTGGTGAAGACGAGGGTGAAGGTGCCCGCCGGGAGTCCATTCAGCTCGAAGCTGCCGTTCCCGGAGATCGTCGTCGAGATGGTGGTCCCCTGCACGGTCACGGTGATGCCGCTACCCGTAGACATCGCTTTGAACGCGCCGGAGGAGGAGGCGCTCGCCGAGCTCTGGCCCATGGCCAGGCCGTGCAGGTTCACGCCCGCGCTCGTGCCTGAGGGCGAGGTCGGGCTGCTGCCGCAGGCGGAAAGAGTAAGGGCCAGAACGGCAACTACAGCCGGGAGAAGAACTTGAGAACGCTTCATGCCTGCCTCCCAATTTGGGTAACGGTCAGAACTCTCGCTCATGGCGGCATTTACGTCCGACCGGGGCCTTTATTTCGCCCGCTTGTCTCGTTTCCCCGACATGTGTGATCGGCGTCACCAGCGCCTGGGTCAGTAGACGCTCGCTTCCGAGCCCGGCGGGCCTTCAAGGAAGCCCGCCTGGTGCCCAAGGGCCGTCACGGCTTGGATAATCGGAGCCGGACCAATCGAGGAGCAGCTCGGACGTCCGCACGGGAAAGCGACTCCGGGACCCTTCCGGCGCGAAGCTCGGACCCAGTCCTGCGAGCGCGTCGGTCTCGGCAGTAAGGCTCGACAGGTTTGGCTGACTTGGCTGGGCACGCACTAGGCTGGGCGGATGTGGTCCCCACTGGTCTATGCTAGGTGACGGACAATGCACACTCCGAGGCGCTTTGCGCGCGCCCTTCTCTGCGGCGTGGTGTTGGTGCCGGCAACGGCGCTCGCCCAAAAGCCGCCCAAGCCGCCCCCCCATTCCAAGCGCCCGCCCCTTCCTCCTGGCGCCAAGGGGCATGGTCAAGGAACTGCTGGACGGACCGAGCTGCCCGTGCCCGCAGTGGGGGGTGGCACCGGAAGCCCGACCAGCGCCGTCATCCTCGCCGCGTGGCTCGACGACGCCGAAACGCTCGCGCCGGGCGCGGCCACGATCGGCTTGTCGATCGGCCGCGCAGAATCGCTGGACGGCGGGGAAACGGACGCGCCCGTGGTCAACGCGGCGGTCGGAGTCTCGAGCCGGCTACAACTGAGCGTCAGCTTGCCTTTCTACTGGGCGAGCTACAACGACGGCTACAATGCGAGCGGCCTCGGCAACACGTACGTCGCCGCCAAGGTGAAGCTCGTGGACCCGAATCAGCATGCCGTTGGCCTCGCCGTGGCCCCCATGCTGGAGATCTTGAGCGACGCGGCCGTGTCGGACACGACTCTCGGGCTCTCGCGCGTCAACTGGGCCCTCCCGGTGAGCGTCCAGGTCACCCGAGGCCCCACGCGGGTATTCGCAACTACAGGGTACTTCTCGCGGGGCGCGGTCTTCTTGGCAGGCGCGCTGGAACGGGCGCTATCCCAGCGGGTGACTCTCACTGGCGCCTTGTCGTACATGCACGCCACGGGCACGACCGCGACGAGCGACCTGAACGGGCTCAGCCGGTCGCGTCTGGACGCGACCGCGTCGGTCACGGTGCGTGTCTCCCCGTCCCTGTTCGTCTCGGGTGCGGCGGGACGCACCATCTCGAGCCTGGATCAGAACGGCGCCACCCTGCTCGCGAGCGCCAACATCAGCTACGCATTCAGCCGGACGCGGCCGCAGCCCTGAATCCCTCACGCCCTCGGGGCTGACACCTAAGCGCCGCCTCCTGGGCGACGACTTGCATGAGTGCGTGTTCCTCGTAAGCTTCACCCATGGCGAATCTCCCTCCCGCGGAGGAGGAGGACCTGGAGGCGATCCGAGCCGTCCTCTCCGGTGACGATGAAGCCTTTCGCCCTCTCGTCGACAAGTATTCCCGCTCCATCTTCAATCTGGCCTACCGAATGACAGGCAACGCGGCGGATGCGGAGGATATGGCCCAGGAGGCTTTCCTTCAGGCCTTTGCGCGCCTAGGGGACTTTCGGGTCGGCTCGCGGTTCCACCCCTGGCTGTACACGATCGCCCTCAACCTCTGTCGCAGCCATCTGCGCCGACGATCGTTGCCGCGGTGGTTAGCGTCGCCTCGGGAGCGCGAAGAGGAGGGCCGGGAGCCGGAGCTGTCCGAACGATCGCCCGATCCGGAGCAGGCATTCCTCGCCCGGGAGGCCGAGGAAGGCCTCCAGACGGCGGTGGCGTCCCTGCCTGTCAAATACCGGGAGGTGTTCGTCTTGCGCCAGTCGCAGGAACTGTCGTACGAGGAGATCGCCGCCCTTCTGGGGCTGCCGCTCGGCACCGTGGAGGTTCGCCTCTTTCGAGCCCGGCGGCTCCTTCTCAAGAGTCTCGAGGCCAGCAACTTAAGAAGGGCTAAGAAGAGGGCGAAATAAACCCCCGGTCCCCCCGTATATGAACGCGAAGAGGTGGATACGCGATGGCCAGCAATCCCTGTCGACACCCGATCGAGGGTTGGCTTCACAAGAAGGCAGACGGCCGCCTCTCGCCCGAAGAGGCGGTTGCAATGGAGCAGGTCGTCGGTAGCTGCCCTGCTTGTGCGGAGCGGGTGGCCTTGTTCGAGTGGGCGGGCAAGACGCTGCGTGGCCAGAGGGCGCTCCCCGTTGGCTTTTCAGACAACGTCTTGCGGCGTTTGGCCGCCCTTCGATCTCCGGGTCGGTTACGCGAGCGCCCTAAGACGGCTCTCTACTGGCTGCCGGCCGCCGTCAGCGCACTGGCTGTGGGCCTCGTAGTCTTCTCTGTGTTTATCTTCCGCGGCCGCGCCCCGCTCGAGGCCCCTAGCGTCCAGGTCGAGCTGAAGCTGGCGGGCGAGAAGGCGCGTAGTGTCGCCATCGTCGGGGATTTCACCGGCTGGGATGCCGTCGCTATGAGGAAGGGCGAGGACGGAGTGTGGAAGACGCGGCTCTCCCTTCCGCCCGGTCGTTACCGCTACGCCTTCGTGGTGGACAGTGACAAGTGGGTGGCCGATCCGCAGGCCGCCACCGTGCTTGACAGCGGCTACGGCGGGGCCGACTCGGTACTCGACATTTCCCTCTGAGGGCCAGGACAGGAATGGGCTTGATCGCGAGGGACGTCCTGTTGGACCTGGCCCGGCTCCGAGCCGGGATGGTCCTCCTCACCCTGGTCGCGTCCGGCCCGGCATGGGGCGATGCCTCCTTCGACGCTAGCGACATCCGTGGCCGGCTCGAGTCGCAGGGTTTCACGCCCTCCCAGGCGCAGGCCGCGCTGGCCATGCTCGACCGCGCCGACGGTCACGGGCTTCCCGCATCCACTCTCGTCAACCGCATACGCGAAGGGATCGCCCGACGGGCCCAGCCTTCGGCCATCCTGGGCGTCCTCACCGATCGCCTTGCCGACCTGGAGAGGGCGGACGAGGTGACGCGGCGCTGCGCCAAGGAAGGGATCACGGTCCGCGATCGGGACCGCTCCGTCGTGCGGCTCGCCGATTCCTTCTCGATGGGGGTGACACCTGGGGATGTCGTCACCGTGGTCCCGGCAGCGGCAAGGACGCGGCGGGATCTCGAAGCCGTCTCCCGGGCCGCCGAAGTCATGGGCCGGCTCACCCAGAGGGGGTTTCCGCCCGCGGACACACGGGATGTTCTGGCCGCCGCCACGGGAGCGGGCTGGACGCGAGAACAATTGGATGGGCTGGTGGACGTCTACACCGAAGCTCAACGCCTCGGTGTCGGGAAGGAGAAAGTGCGTCAGATTCTCGCCCAGGGGATTCGAGACCGGAAGGAACCGTCGCACTTGATCGAAGACATGAAGGAGAGCACGAAGGCCGCCTCCGCCTCCCATCCCTCCGGCGAGTCACACTCCTCGAATTCGCCCGCTTCCGGATCGTCCACCTCTGCCGCCGGAAAGGGAGGCAAGGGCGGGGCCCCCCACGGCGCGGGCCCGAAAGTTTTGCCTCACCACCCTCCCCCTCCCCCGCCCCCCCCGCGACCCCACCCCTGATCGAGCGCTCAGCCCATCCGCAGGTTGCTAGCGGGCGCGAGAGCGCCGGCGTGCCTTGATGAGGACGCCGATCTCATCCGGACGCGGGTTCACGAAGTCGAGGCGGATCCGACCGTCCGCCGTCTCGGACACCACAGCGGGGATGGAGCTGGCGGTCAGGATCCAGCCCGCCGGCAGCACGACCGCATTCCGCGGTCGGCCGAAGCTGCGGTCCCACACCAACTCCTCGCCTTCGACCCGGTACCGCTCGGGATCGGCGTAGGTTTCGCTGATGCGCAGCCGCACGCTAGCCCCTCGTGCCACGGGCGTGAAGCGTACCAGCACGACCTCGCTATCGGGCCGGACCGGCTCGCCGATGTCGAGGCCGGCGGCCGTGATGGCATTGCCCCTGACGATCTCGGCCTTGAGCTGCTCACCCGTATCCAGGATCCGCGCCGCCGGGTTCGACACCGTGCTCCCCTTGCGGACGACGTTGATGTAGCGGTCTGTACCTTCGCGGGCCTCGGTGTAGTCGTGGTAGAGGTCGAAAGAGTGCGTCTCGGGGTCGCGGAGGAAGTAGACGATGTCGCGATCCTGGTGCGCGCGCTCCTGGAGCCTCGTCGGCGCTTCCTGGGCGAATGCGGCGTTGGCTACCGCCCATCCCGCGGCGAGCATGCGCAGGGAGAGGCCCGGCCTCACGGCAGCCTCCTCGCCTTGAGTACCACCGCGGCCTGGCCGGGGAAAGTGTTGATGAAGCTGACCACAACGCGCCCATCCGCCTCCGTGAGCACCTGGGCCGGCACGTTGCAGGCGATCAGCTCATAGCCGGCGGGCAGCGCCACGGCGTTGCGCTTGATGCCGAGCGGGCGCGAGAACACGATGTGGTCCGCTTCGACGAAGTAGCTCTTCACATCCTGGTAGGTCTTCTCGATGAGGAGACGCACCCCGCCCTCGGGCGGTACCGGGCGCGGGAGCTGGACCGCGATGTATTGATCGCTGGGGTCGGCCTCGGAGACGCCGCCGGCGCCTGCCTCGCGCCCGCTTACGACTGCAAAGCGCAGAGGGCGGCCCGTAAGGCGATCGCTCACCGCCTCGTCCGTAGCCACGCTGCCCTTGCGGATCGGGTTGAAGAACCGCGTGGCCCCCGATGTGGTTGCCGTCACCTCGTAGCGGATGCGGAAGCGGCCCGTGCCGGGCTCGAGCAGCTCGTAACGGGTGTACTCGTCGGCTTCCGTCTGCGCTGGTGCCGAGGGCGGAGGTGACGGCCCCGGGGCGGCCGCGGCCGACGAGACGGCGATGAGCAGGGCCAATACGTACTGGGCATTGTGAGCTCCGGGCACAACGGATCTCGGGGCTGGAACGCCCACGTCCTGTCCACCGATCAGACGGCGCGAGGACTCCCTTCCGAGGCTCTTCACGCTGGCTATCATAGGGCGCGAAGCGGGGAAAGGGTACGTCCTAGCCGCTGCCGTTCACCCTGGCATAGGGACTGCCCCTTCCGCTAGGGCGCCAAAGGACGCAGGCGCAAGGCCCCGAGGATCGCCGTCCCTGTCTATCGGGAAGGTGCGGAGCACAGTGTCAATCGACGCTCGATCCTAAGGCCGATGGTCCTCCTTTTTCGGGAAACCGACGCGTGACTGAAGCGGCGACTGATCCGGGGTGTCTTCAACAGCACGCTGACGCAGCGACATTTGGCGCGTGCAAGCGATACCATGGGCCATGACCGTCGCGGCAGACTCACGTCTCGGCTCTGTCAGAGTCTTCAGCGTCGCGATTGCGGGGCTGATCTCGGCCCTCTACGTCGCTGCTGAGGCTCCGTCACCGTCGCCAGCTGGCAAGACCGCTGTTCTGACCGCATCCCCGGGGCCGCGACAAAATCCCTGGAAGAGGTCTTTCAACCCGTTCCGGGGCGATGCAGAGTTCCTTTGGCCCGCCTCAGCCGGCGTATACGAGCCACTCCTTGTCTACAACCGGGCCACCGGCCGCTACCTCTCCTGGTTGGCCACGAGCTACGCCTGGAGCCCCGACAACCTCAAGCTGCGCTTTGCCATCCGCCCCGGGGTCCTGTGGTCGGATGGTGTGGCGTTCGCGGCCCGCGACGTCACGTTCACTTTCGAGCTCATGCGCCGAGTGCCCGCTCTGGACCGGCAAGGGATCTGGACCTTCCTCTCCTCGGTGTCGGCCATCAGCCGAGATACGGTCGAGTTCACCCTGAAGCGTCCATTCACGCCAGGTCTCGCCTCCATAGGGCAGTGCGCCATCGTGTCCGAGCACAAGTGGAAGGACATCGCCGACCCCGCGGCCTTCGACGATCCTGCCCCCGTCGGCACCGGCCCGTTCACCGAGGTCAAGCGGTTCGAGCCGATGCTATACGAGCTGGGTCGGAACCCTAAGTATTGGCAAGCCGGCAAGCCTGCGGTCGAGCTCCTCCGGGTCCCGCTCTACCGCAGCAACGACGACGTCTTCCGGGCGCTCCAGGCCGGTGTGCTAGACTGGGCTTCGCTCTTCCTGCCCGATGTCGAGAAGTCTTGGGTCGCCGCCGACCCCGCCCATCGCCAGTATTGGTTCCCGGACTTCGGACCGATGGTTCTCCTCTACCTGAACACGCAGCAGAAGCCCCTCGACGACCGGAACGTCCGTATGGCGCTGAGCATGGCCCTGGACCGCCCCAGAATCGTCAAGGAGGCACTGAACAACTATGTGGCCGCGGCCGACACGACGGGTCTGGCCGATTCGCAGCGCAATTGGAAGGATGCCGGCCTGCTGGCCGGCAACCGTTGGACTATCCGCGACGTGGGGCGGGCGAACCAGCTCCTGGACGCGGCCGGCCTGGCTCGGGGCAGCGGCCAGATCCGCTTGGGCCCCTCGGGTCCCCTGCGCTACGAGCTCAACGTCGTGAAAGGCTGGACGGACTGGGTGGCGGCGGCCGAGATAATTGGGCAGAACCTCGCCGAAATCGGCGTCGCCGTCTCCGTCAAGGCGCTCGACTACAATGCGTGGGACGACGCGCTGCGGCGGGGCCGATTTGCGCTTAGCATGGGCTTTGGAAGCCGGGGCCCCGACCCGTGTCAGTTCTACCGCGACGTGATGGATGGATCATTGGTGCGGCCCGTGGGTGAAAGAGCCGAGGCAAACTTCAATCGCTTTGCTAGCGACGACGCGACGCAGCTCGTTAGACGGTTCGAGGCCCTCTCCGACGAAAAAGAGCAGCGCCCGTTGGCTATTGCGATGCAGAGGCTCTTCATCATGAACGCCCCGAGCCTGCCCCTCTTTGCGAGCCCGCTCTGGGGGGTGTTCAACACTACTCACCTAAGTGGGTTCCCGACGCGGTTCCGGCCGTTTGCGAGCGCGGTGCCCGGTGTCGGCCCCCCCCCGGGGGGAACGGACGCCCTCCCCGTGCTGGTCGAGGTCCAGCCTCGCTGAGTGTCGCGCGTGCCGTCGGCGCCTGCCCCTGCATCGGCGGTCGCTCTCGGGTTGGTTTGCCAAGTACATAATCCGCCATCAACGTCGCTTTCTCTTCTTCGTCGTGCACAAGTGTCCGATACACGACGATAGCCTGAAAGTCGCACCTTGGTGCATTCCCCTCAGTAACACGCCACCCGACAATACTTTACCCCCGCCGGTCGCCGCCGCTAACCCCCAGAATATCGAGTGGCACATCGGTTGCTGTAGGAATCAGCGTGTGCGGTGTGCTCTCCTTCTGATTCGGAGTGGCACTCGGCCGCGCCGCGTCCCGGAGGCGTGGGTAGAAGGTCAAGGAGGAGGGTCTCGGTGGCTAAGCCAGAGGGTCTCATACCGAAGATGGCGTACGCAGTAAATGGCGGAGCTCGGGATCTGACGCTAGCCTCAACCGGGGAGACTCTGGCCGAGTGCGACCCGAGGCTAGCTGACCACGAGCATCCGGCAGTGGCGTTCCGAACGGCAGGCAGCGCGCGCTCCCCACGCCGAAAGATGCGCCGCCTCCGGACTGCCCGCGACGAGGCGGAAGATCCTTGGGGAGAGAGCCCGGCTTGGCGGCGGGTCGTGGCCATGGTCGAGTCCGCGGCCCCCGTCGACGCCCCCGTGCTGCTGCTGGGCGAGTCAGGCACGGGCAAGGAGCTGCTGGCGCGGCTCCTTCACCGTCGCAGCGCGCGCGCCTCCGGACCCTTTGTCCTTGTCAACTGCGCAGCCGTCCCCCTCGAAATGTGGGAGAGCGAATTCTTTGGCCACCGGAAGGGCTCCTTGGCGGGCGCCCCCACTCACCGCGCGGGCCGGTTCCAACTGGCGGACGGCGGCACTCTCCTCCTCGACGAGGTCGCGGCCATGCCCGCGGCCAACCAGGCCAAGCTTCTGCACGTAATCGAGAGCGGGGAGTTCGAGCCTCTGGGCGACGACCGGCCCCGCAGAGTCGACGTGCGGATAGCCGCTTCCACCAACAGCGATCTGCAGAGAGAGGTCGCGGAGGGACGCTTCCGGCCGGACCTCTATCACCGGCTCAACGTGGTGCGGATTGCCCTGCCCCCTCTCAGGGAACGCCCGGAGGACATCGAGCTGCTAACGCGGAGGTTCGCGGAGAGGACCGCGGCCCGGCTAGGCAAGGCGAGGCCCGCCATCGGCTCCGAGACCCTGGCGCGTCTCCGCGCCCATTCCTGGCCCGGCAATGTGCGCGAACTCAAGAACTTGATCGAGCGTGCCCTCATCCTGGACGAGGACGGGGGTCTCGGGGCCGTCGACTTCGCCGTCGGTGGGACCCCCGGCGCCCCCGGTCTCGATGGGGATCTCAACCTGCGCGGTGCCCTCGGCCGGCTGGAACGTGATCTGCTTCTCGAGGCCCTGCGTCGCGCCGGAGGCGTGCGCAAGGAGGCGGCAAGGCTTCTCGGCATCGATCGCCGCAATCTGGCCTACTACCTGCGCAAACAGGTCCCGTTGTTCGTCCGCAAGGCGGGGCCGCGGGCCCACGCCAGCGGAGCCCAGTCTTAAGTTCTCAAATCAGATCGATCAAACCAGGTCCTCGTCGGGTTCGGCGTTGTCAGCCCCCTTGCCCAGAGTCCAGATTCCAGTAGACCGCCCCTGACGCAGGTGGAACTGACTCAGTTCGGCAGACGCCCTTGACAAGGCAGACCGGGGGTGTCCGAATGGACAAGAGAATCGTCCAACGCTAGAGAGGGTGAGACTCCGAGACGGGGCGCCTGGTCCGCCGGGGGAGGTAAGAAGATGGGCACGCGTAAGGCCGTTGTCGCTCTCTGCGCGGTGATCGCAGCAGGGGGCCATGGTTCGGCGCTTTCGCAGGAGGCGGTTCCGGGCGCCAAGGCTGAGATCGTCCGGCTGGACGCCGTCGTCACTGATACCAATGGGAACCCGATCCGGGACCTCTCCCGAGAGGACTTCGAGCTGCGTGACGATGGCAAGCCCCAGCGGCTCACGCACTTCGCATTTGTCGGCAAAGACGGGGCCACGGAGGCCAAGGCCACCGCGGAGCCCCCGGAGAAGGGCGCAACCGCCCCTGCAGCCGCCCCTGAAGAGGAGGCGGCCCCGCAAGCCGGTCGCCAGATCGCGATTCTCGTCGACGACCTGCACATCTCGCCGGGCAGTCTGGAATCCGTCAAGGAGGCACTCCGACGAGTCGCCGATGAGTTCCTCCGTCCCAACGACAACGTCGCCCTCATCACGACCAGCTCTCCGGGCGGCGTCCAGGCCCTCACGCAGGAACGCGCCACTCTGAAGCAAGCGATCAACGCCCTGGCTCTCAACCCGCGCGCGACCGCGCCGGGGAAGGACTCGCAGATGACGCCGGAGCAGGCGGAGCTGATCCTACGCGGGGACCGCAACGCTCTGCTCCTCGCCGCGAAGATGATGGTTGAAGATCCAAGCAGCGTCTACAACGACCCCCGAGGGACGCCCCGAGGGCAAGTCGGAACCGGGTCGGGGGCCAACCCTCGGAGCGTCAGCCCGGACAAGGGCGAGCAACAAGCTGCGGTGGAGGCTTCGTCGCAGGCCCGAGGGATCCTGATGGAGGCACTGCGCTTCTCGACCGTGTCGTTGAGCAGGGTCGACGACATCTTACGCGGCCTCGCCTCGCTACCCGGACGCAAGCTCTGCCTCCTGGTTTCGGAGGGGTTTCTGGTAGGAGCCGGCACGACCGAGGAGCGCACCCAAGAGCTGCAGCGAATCATCGACGCGGCTACCCGCTCCGGTGCCGTCGTCTACGCGCTCGATGCCCATGGTCTTGCCACGGATATGCGGGATGCCAGCCACGAGCGCCAGACGTCATCGGCGGGTCTTCAGGCGATCGTCGCCCATCAGGGCGGCGCGCTCATGCGCACGACTCTTCAGACAGTGGCGAACGATACCGGAGGTTTCCTCGTGCGCGGGACAAACGACCTCACGGCGGGCATGCGCCGGATGCTCGCGGACAACGAGGCTTATTATCTTTTGGCTTACGAGCCAGTCAACCAGAAGCGCGACGGGCACTTCCACAGGATCGAGCTGCGCCTGCCGCACCGCCCTCAACTCGTGGTTCGGACGCGCAAGGGCTACTACGCGCCACAGGAAGGGAAGGTGGCGGGCGCCCCCCCGCGTGGCCTCACCGAATCCGACAGCCTGGCGGTTCTTGGCCAGGCCATCCCCACCAGTACCAAGCTCAGCATAGCCGCCGACTTCCTCGCTCTTCCTACCCTCGGGCCGCATGCGGTCGTCCGCGCCCACGTCGATGTCGGCGGGCTCACGTGGCGGAGGGGAGATGGGCGCCTCCGCGCCGCCCTCTACATCGTGGGCGGCGCCTACAATGCAGACGGCAATCCCGTCGGGACGCCTTTCCGGGCCCGCCGAGAACTGGACCTGAGCCAAGCCGAGTACGAGCGGGCCAAAGTGGAAGGCATCGACTTTCAACAGCAGGTTCCCCTCGAGGCGGGCCGTTATCAGATCCGGGTCGTGGCCCAGGACCCCGACGGGCAGACCGTGGGCGGGGCAACGCAGTGGGTCGAGATTCCCAACCTGGCAGACCGGAAGCTCGCGCTGAGCGGCATCTTCCTGATGTCGTCCCCCACAAGCGGGGGGAGTCTCGCCTCGAAGCCCGCGACTGGCGGCCTCACAACCCGGGACGTGCATGCGCTGCGCCGCTTCAAGCGGACGGACGGGCTGTACTTTCAGTTCTACGTCTATAACCCCGCGGTTGACGACCAGGGAGCCTGCGACGCCGTGATTCAGGCCCAGATCTGGTCGCAGTCGAAGGTTGTGGCCGCTTCGAAGCCTCAGCCAGCCACGCAGTTGGTCAAGGACGGCGCCTCCATCACCCAAGCCAACGGGATGAGTCTGGACAGCCTGGCCCCCGGCCTCTACGCGCTGCGCATCGTCGTCGTCGACCGCAAGGCCAATGCGACGGCCTCCCGTAACATCGACTTCACGGTGGACTGAAGGGGGCCTAGGCCACGAGCACTTCAGCGACCAAGGGGGTCGGGTCCCACACGCGTGACGAAGGTCAACGCACTGGTGCCGGCCTTCGCGGAAATCTCCCAGCAGCCCCCGCTGGGGAACGTCAGCCCGCTGGCCTGGAACCCGGTTGGATAACAACAGGGAATCCTGGCCTTCAGCGCTGACGCCTCTCCGTCGAGTCGGCGCCCCGAGACCACGAGTTGCGTGCCCTGAGGCCGGATCCAGAGCACCTTGTTGCCCTTCTCGCCCGCCACCATGTGGGGGGCATCGGCTCCGGCCCAAACGCTTTGATCAGCATTCACGTACCAAGGCCCGGTACCGAAAGGGTCCGCGTTTGGATCCCGCGGCGGCTCCGCGCGGATCGGCTCCGTCACCGTACAGGGCCCACTGGCGGCGGGCGATTCCAACCCCAACCCCG
>DATMML010000096.1 GCA_035570235.1 Vicinamibacteria bacterium
ATCGGCGGCGGGGTGCCCGGGGGTGGGGTGGGGCTCGAACATCATGTCGAAAGGGGGAGGGGGGGCGTAGGGCACATGGGGGTCCATGGTGTGGACGTAGAGAAACGTAGGCAGGCCCCGGCGCGTGTCCAGCCAGGCGAGGGCGGCGTCCACGACCACGTCCGCGTTCACGAGCTTGGAGGGCCGGTCGTCCTCCCCGTGAAGGCCCGCGAAGTAGTCGAAGCCGCGGTCGAAGCTGGACTCCGCCCCGTAGATCACGGAGTTGGCGATGGCCGCCCCCGTGGTGTAGCGCTTGGCGTGCATCATCTCGGCCAGGGTCGGGTGGGAGGCATCCAGGGGGTCGCGGAGCTGCACCGCCCGGTGCTGGCCGGGCAGCAGGGAGGTCATGAGGGAGGCCACCGAGGGCTTGGTCCAGGACGCGTGGGCGATGGCCTGCTCGAAGACCACCGCGTCCTGGGCGAAGGCGGTGAGATGGGGGGTCGTGTTCCGGGGGTACCCGTAGGGCCCGGTGTGGTCCGCGCGCAGGGTGTCGACCAAGTAGACGACCACGAGCGGAGAGTCATCGCGGGCCGCGGTGAGGGCGGGGGTGCCCCATACCGCCCGCTCCGGGTCCCCGGTCTCCTCGTAGCCACGGGTTTCGAGGACGAGCTCGGCGCCCCGGCCGGCCAAGCCGGAGAGGTCGATGTCGGCCTCCAGCCAGCCGCGGTGCTCGGGGTGTCCGAGAGGGTCGACGAGCTTGGTCCAGATCGTGTCCTCCCGGCCTCCGCGGGCCAGCTTGACCACGAACTCCACCCCCGGCCGGCTCTGGTGGGGCTCGGGGATGGCGCAGGCCACGGCGAGCCGCGCCCTCTTAGGGATGTCCAGGCGGAAGCGGTAGTGGCTGGGCGGGCCCGCGGGGAGCGTGCGCCTGACCACGTCGTTGATCCTCACCGGCCGGCCGACCTGCGGGAGCACGGCCGTGCGGCCCTGGCCGGCGACGGTGGCCTCGGCGAGCGCGCCCTCTGCCCGCAGGAGGTCGACGGCCGGTGGGGGCGGGCTGCAGGTGGACATGAGGAGCAGAGCCCCCGCTCCCGCCACGCTCCCCGTCAAGAAGCCCGCGCGCACGTCCCCTCCCCGGGAGCGCGGAGCGCGCTCCCCGAAACCCCTATTCTGAGCATCGGCGGGCGCAGGACCAAACCGGGCCTGAGCGGCCGCGGGCCCGCGGGTTTCCGTCGGCCCTACCGCTGCCCCCGGGGCGACACGCTCCCCTGGCCTTAGAATACGGGCGCGCTCAATGCTCCTCTACCTGACGGTCGCCGGGCTCCTCCTGCGCGTCGCTTTCCTGATGATCGAGCCCTCCACCGCTCCCGTGGCCGACGAGACGGTGTGGACCACCTGGGGGGCGCAGGTCTTGACCTCGCCCGAAGTTTCCTTCTCCCCCCTCCGCTTCCGCCTGATCTTCCATCCCCCCCTCTACCCCTACTTCATCGGCGCGTCTTATGCGCTCTTCGGCAGCCTTCAGGCGGTGAAAGCGCTGCAGGCCGTGGTGGGAGCGCTCCTGGTGCCGGCGGTGGGCGGCGTGGGACGGTGGGCTTTGGGCCCGCGAGAGGGGCTCATCGCCGCCGCCCTCACCGCCTTCTATCCCGAGCTCGTCTGGTTTTCCGTCCATTTCTGGGCGGAGACCCTGTTCCTGACCCTCCTGTGGTGGGGCTTCGAACGACTGCTGGCCGCCGACGCAAAGGGGTCTGCGCGCACCGCGGCGCTGGCCGGCCTGCTCTTTGGACTGGCCACGCTCACCCGGGAAACGCTGCTTTATTTCGTGCCCCTGGCCGCGCTTTGGCTCGCGGTCCGGAGACCGCGGGCCTTCTCGCGCGGGGGGGCGTTCCTGGCCGCGGCGCTGCTGACCGTGGCCCCCTGGACCTGGCGCAACTGGGTTGTCTACGACGCCTTCGTCCCCGTCTCCACCGCGGGCGCGCTCAACCTTTTCCAGGGAAACGCGCCGCTCTCCCGACAGGAGGTCTACGACCAGTACTGGGCGGTGCACGGCCGCATCGAAAAGTACCGTTTCGCGCGGGAAAAAGGCTTGCAGGCCATCTGGGCCCGGCAGCCCACCTGGATCTTCGAGAAGCTCGAGGAGGAGATGCCCAACTTCTGGGAGGCGGACAGCCAGCCCCTGATCCATGTCAAGCGGGGCGCCTACGGGGATGTGAGGCCCGTGGTCGCGGCGGCTCTGGCCGTCCTCGTCCTCCTCCCCTACCTCGCCCTTCTCGGGTTCTTCGTGGCCGGCCTCGGCCGCCTTCCTTTCGAGCGCGCGCCCCTCCTGCTCGTGGGCTTCCTCGTCTACTACAACCTCATCCATGTGGCGACGCACGGCTACGCCCGCTACCGCCTTCCCGTGCTGCCCGTCCTCTTCGTGGTGGCGGCTTTAGCGTGGGCCGCGGGGCGCTCCCAGGTGCTCCTCTCCAAGCCGCGGAAAGCCGTGGCCGCGGGGGCGGCCCTCGTCCTTGTGCTCTCCCTCATCCCGAGCTTCCGGCTCTGGGCGGCGGATCGGGCCCTGGGCGCCCCCGAGCATGAGGCTCCCGAGGAGTCCGGGCCGCCGTGAGGCCGGCCTTCCAGATCCCCGTCGCCATGCTGGTGGGCGTGCTGGTGCGCGCCCCCTTCTGGATCGAGGCCCTGCGCACGCCGATCGACGGGGACACCGCCATCGTGGGACTGATGGCCCGGCACCTGGGTCAGGGAACGACACTCTGGGGACAGCCGTACGGCTCGCCCCTCGACGCCTGGCTGGCCGCGCCCTTCGTGTCCGCGCTCGGGCCCACCCCGGACGCCCTCCGCCTTTCCTACTTCCTCCTCGGCCTGGCCCTGATTCCGATCGCCCATGCCCTGGGCCGCGCCCTTCACCCCGCCGCCGCCTTTCCCGCCGCCATCCTCATGGCGTGTCCGCCCCCGTACTTCCTGTTGCTATCCGCCCTTCCGCCCCCGTTCTACCCCACGACCCTCATCCTTTGCGGCGTCCTCCTCGTCCTGGCCTTCCGGCTCGGGGAGCGGCTCCAGCAGGGCCAAGAGCCGCGGGGCGGACTCGCTCTCTGGGGCGCCCTGGCCGGACTCGCGCTCTGGACGCACCTCATGTCCGCGAGCGCGGTCATGGCGGGCGGCCTCTACCTGTTCCGGAGGGCGCGCGGCCATCGCCGGCTGCTCCTGGCCGCTCTGCTGCCCCTCCTCGCGGCCAGCTCCCCCTGGTGGGTGCGGGCCCTGGCCGACCGTCAAGCCACGCGCGTGGTCCGTGTGTCGGGGCGGGAGGAGACGATGGGGGCCCACCTGCTCCAGGTGCTGCCGGAGCTCCATCGACCCCTGGGGGGGCTGCTGGGCACCCACGTTCCCGTCGTGGCCGACACACCCGACTACGTGGTCTCGGCCCCGCGCGGGGCCGCCGCGGGCTTGATCCTCGTCTACGGATCGCTCCTCGTCCAGGCCGTCCGCCGGGCGCGGGGCGGTGCAGCCGGCCTCCTTTTGGGGGCCGCCGCTCTCGCCCTCCTCGCCTTCCCGTTCCCCGTACGCGCAACCCCCCACAACATTCGCTTCCTGACCCCCCTCTTCCTCCCCCTCCTCGCCCTGGTGGTCTCCGTCCCCGCCGCCTCCGCCAGGCCGCGGCGGGCTTGGCTGGTCGTGCTGGCCCTGGCCGGCCTCCATCTCACGGGGAGCACGCGCCTGCTGGCGGCCTGGCGGGGAGGGGACCGGGCGCAAGCGCCCTTCCTGCTTCCCGATCTCGCCCCCGCCCGCCGCGCCCTCTTGGCGCGGGGCATCCGGCGCGCCTACGCCTCCTATGGACCCGCCTACCGGCTCACCTACGAGAGCGGCGAGACGATCATCGCCTCCCAGCCCTGGAACGAGCGCTTCCGCCACTACCCGCTTCCCTTCCTCGACGAAGTGAGCTTCGCGCAAGACGTGGCCTGGGTGCTCACACCCGCGATCCCCACGGATCTGCCCGCGCCAAAGGCCTTCGAGGAGGCGCTGGGGGCCATCGGAGGACGCTGGCGACGCTCGGAGGCGGGAGCGGCCGTGATCTTCCACGACTTCGTCCCCCCCTTCGGCCCCACCGTCGAGGTCCTTCCCGACGCCGGTGCGGCGGGGGACGCCGACCTGCGCACGGTCCTCTCCCCGGACCCGATCGCGCCCACCGTGTTCCGGCTCCCCGCGCCGCGGCCCCTGGACGCCATCACCCTCGTGGCGGGACTCGAGGGGCCGCGGCTCCTCCGGAGCATGGACGTCGAGGTGAGCACGGACGGCGTCGCCTTCGACACCGTGGCCCGCCGGCGGCGGCGGGAGGAGCAGGACGACCTACGCTGGGTGAACGGCCACCCGCAGTACCTCCTCGACCACGACCTCCTGGCCATCCCGCTGGGCGGCCGGCGGGTGGCCGCGCTCCGGATCACGCCCTACGTGTCCTCCGATCCCTGGGGTCTGGCCGAAGTCCTCTTGCACCCCGCCGAGGATCGGGCCCGGCAGCAGGCCTGGGACGAATGGCTCGATCCCAACCTGGACTGGCCCGCCCGCGCGCGCGCCCTTTTCGCGCACCCGCGGCCCGACCGGGAGGACTGGTACTACCGCATGCTCCTGGCCGGCCGCCACTGAAGCGCCCTCGGTTCCGGACTCAAGCGAGGCGGCGCGCAACCTCCGCGTAGGCCGCGCGCACCTTCTCCTGGTAGCGGGCGGGGCTGTACTCCCGGTCGATCAGCTCCTGGCCGCGGCGCGCGCGGGCGGCGGCCTCGGCGGGATGGTCCAAGGCCTGGCGGATGCCGGCCGCCAAGCCGTCCGCGCTCGGCTCCACCAGGAAGGCCAGCGAATCGTCCAGGAGCTGGGTGTGGGTGGGGATGCGCGTGGCCACCAGGGGCCGCCCCGAGGCCAGGTAGGTGAAGATCTTGAAGGGGGTATTGGCGCCCTGGCGGCGGGGAGAGGCGAGGACATCGGTCAAGGCGAGGAACAGGGGCAGGGTGGAGGGCGGGCGCGGGCCCGCGAACACGCAGCTCCCCCTGACGCCCGCCGTCACGGCCCGCGCCCGCAACGCCTCGATCTGCGCCGCCTCTCCGCCCATGAAGACGAACCGAGCTTCCGGGATGCGCGCGGCGGCGTCGACCAGAAGGTCGACGCCCTGATAGGGCTCCAGGTTCCCCGAGTAGAGGACGACCGGGGCCGTGCTCAGGCCCAGCTCGCGCCTCAGGGCCTCCACCGCTTCGCGCGCGGGCGCGTCGGAGGCGTCCACGAGGGGAGGGTCCTCCACCTGGAAGACGGGCACGCCCGGGGCCTGGGCGCGCACGCCCTCGGTCAGGCTCCGGCACACCGTGACCACGACCGCCGCCCCCCGAAGGGCGAAGCGCTCGAGGACCTCGGCTGCCCACGGCAGCGGGCCGCGGGCGGCGAAGCCCGAGTAGCGGAGCTGGTCGGGTATGGACGAGTCCACATCCGCCACCAGGGGGAGCCCAAAGAGGCGCGCGAAGGGAGCGGCCAGGTGCGCGGCCTCTTCAACCGCGTGCACCACGTCGTAGCCTCCCCTGGCCATGCGCCAGACCGCCTCGCCCAGGAAAGGTACGTCCAGCGCCATCTTGGCCAGGGATGGGCCGGCCCTCACCCGTCCCACCGGGAGGCGAAGGCTCCGACGGTGGTTGAGGCCGGGCACGTCCACCGGGTCTCCCTGGGGGAATGTGAGCAAGTCCACTCGGTGCCCGAGGCGGACGAGGGCGCGCACCATGGCGAGCACGGCGAGCGGGGTGCCGCGCACCTCGAAAAACGGCTGGGGGGCAAGAAAGAGAATGCGGAGCCGCTTTCCATCCGGTTCCGGGGCCCCGGCAGTCTCGGACATCACTGGGGAAGGGCGGACGGACGCCGCGATCCTTTCGCACCCCGCGCGAACCCGGGATGACGACCGGGGTCGCGCCCGGGCCGACCCGGCGGGTTCCGGGGCCCCTCGGCCACTCCTCAGTGACTCAGAAAGCGTTCCGCGTCCATGGCCGCCATGCAGCCGCTCCCGGCGGCGGTGACCGCCTGCCGGTAACGGTGATCCTGGACGTCGCCGGCGGCGAAGACGCCGGGCACGCTCGTGGCCGTGGTGCCTTCATGGGTCAGGAGGTAGCCGTTCTCGTCCGTCTCCAGCTGGCCTTTGAAGAGGGCGGTGTTGGGCACGTGGCCGATGGCCATGAAGATCCCGCCGCAGGCCACCTCGCTGACCGCCCCCGCCTTCACGTCGCGGAGGGTGACCCCCGTCACCCCCTTCCCGTGCCCGCCCAGGATCTTCTCCACCACGCTGTTGAGGATCCAGCCAATCTTAGGGTTCTTCCGCGCCTTCTCGAGCATGATGCGGGAAGCCCGGAACTCCTCGCGCCGGTGGACGATAGTGACCTTGCTCGCGAACTTAGTCAGGAAGGTGGCCTCTTCCATCGCGGTGTCGCCCCCTCCCACCACCAGGACGTGCTTGTCCTTGTAGAAGAAGGCGTCGCAGGTGGCACAGGCGGAGACCCCGCCGATCCGGGTCCGGAACTCGAGCTCTTCGGGCAGGCCCAGCCAGCGCGCGGTCGCCCCGGTGGCGATGATCAGGGTCTCCGTGCGAACGGTCCCCTCCGCGAGCGTGAGGAGGAACGGGCGCTCGTGCAGCGCCACCGCCTTGAGGGCCCCCGTTCGGAACTCGGTTCCGAAGCGCTCCGCCTGCTTTCGCATCCGCTCCATGAGATCGGGCCCCAGGATGCCTTCCGGAAAGCCGGGGTAGTTATCCACGTCGCTGGTGAGCATGAGCTGGCCCCCGGGGATGTCGGTGGGGTCGTCCCCCCCGCCCCCCTCCACGACCAGGGGTGCTAGATTCGCCCGGGAAGCATAGAGGGCGGCGGTCAGGCCGGCGGGGCCAGACCCCAAGATCGTGACCTTGAACTCCTGTTGCTCGGACATGAGGTGCTCGTGATCCTCGTTTCTCGGGTGAAGACCCGACTCTCCAGTATAACGTCGCGAGGGCCGGACCTCTGAGTCTCCCGTCGGGAGGGGCGGGCTGCGCCGAGACGGCCCACCCGGCGGGCGGGCACCGTCCCACATGTTCCGCCCGAGTGGGGCGCGCCGCCCATCAAGGCTGACGCCGCTCCGGGGTTGGAAAATTCTTGCAGTCTTGGCGCAGGTTGCCCTACACTCCGGTCACGCAACAGGAAAACCAGGCTTTGAACGCCACCGTATTCAACTCGGTGATTTCGCGCCGTTCAATTTGGCTCAACCAGAAGCGACGGGCCATCGGAGTTCCTGCGGGGTCAGGGTGTCTTCAGGCTCAGGGAGCATACCAGGGAAGCGGGGGAGAACGATGAAACGAATCTGGTTAGGTCTTGCCTGCTGTCTGTTTTTGCTCACGCCCAGGACCTCGTGGCCCCAGGCGTCGTCGAGCACGGGACGCATCGAAGGCACAGTCATGGACGCCACGGGGGGGACGGTCGCGGGGGCCAAGGTGGCGGTCCGGAATTCCGCAACCGGGATCTCAAAACAGCAGACCACCGATAGCGGCGGGCACTTCATCTTTCCCAACCTGTCTCCCGGGGCCTACGACGTCTCGATCGAAAAAGAAGGATTCAGCTCCGCTTCCCTGAAGGGCTCGGTCACGGTTGGAACGACCACTAGCCTGCACGCCGTGCTCGCGGTGGGCAACATCCAGACCCGGGTGGAGGTCGAGGCCAGCCAACCGCTCGTCGACCCCAGGACGTCCTCGGTGAGCGCTCTCATCGGCCAGGAGACGATCGGAACCCTGCCCTTGAATGGGCGTAACTTCGTCGACTACGTCCTCTTGACTCCAGGTGCCACCACGGACGGCGATTTCGGAATGGTCAGCTTCAACGGCATCGCCGGGAACTTCAACAACTACTCCGTCGACGGCGCCAACGACAACAACGCGTTCTTCGCGCAACAGATCGGGCGCGGAACCATCCCCTTCCAGTTCAGCGAGGACGTCATTCAGGAGTTTCAGGTCACGAGCAACGGGTTCCAGGCGGAGTTCGGCCAGGCGGGCGGCGGCCTCGTCAACTCCGTGACCAAGAGCGGTGGCAACGATGTTCACGGCGACGCCTACTACTACTTCCTCGATTCCTCCCTCAATGCGAATGACGCCATCAACAAGGAGCGCGGCATCCCCAAGCCCGCCAACCGGCGACAGCAGTTCGGCGCCAGCCTCTCCGGCCCCCTGATCAAGGGCAAGTTGTTCTATTTCGTGAACTACGAGGGGCAGCTTCGCAACGAGCCCGTGACCGTAAACAACTCGCCTGCCTTGAATGGTCTGCCCCCCGATTTCTTCGCTCAAAACCCAGGCCTCGCGGCCCAGGTGAACGCGGCTTCAGGGCTCTTCCCGCGTACCTTCAATCAAAATACGGCTTTCGCGAAGCTCAGCGGAACCGCGGGCAGCAAGAGCACCTTCAACCTGACCTACAACTTCCAGCATTTCGTCAGCCCCCATGGCTATTTCATCACCCCCACCTCGACCGGCGATTCGCTCGACCTTACCGACGGCTCCACCAGCCACTTTGTTCAGGCCTCGCTCCTCACGAACTTCAGCTCCTCGAGCTTCAACGAGCTCAGGGTGCACTTCCTGAACGACCACCACGAAGACCTGCCTCTCTCGCCCGCCACGCAATCGACCACCGTCATCCAGAATCCCGATACCGGGTTCGTGTTTGGGGGCAACCGCTTTCAACTCTCGACCAGCGACCAGCGGTGGGAGTTTGCGGACAACGTGACGAAGCTCAAGGGACGCCACACGGTCAAGGCCGGCGTCGACATCAACGTAAACCACGACTCGGACTACTTCCTCTACGGCCCCAAGGGCGTTTACACCTTCCAAGATCTACCGAGCGTGGCCACGGGGACCTATCAGTTCTATCTCCAGTCCTTCGGGGAGACGACCACGAACTTCACGATCCCCACCTTCTCCGTATACGCCCAGGACGAGTTCAGGGTCTCGCCCCGGTTCACGCTCGACTACGGCCTGCGCTGGGATCTCCAGAAGTACGCCCAGCCCAAGGTCTGCAACCCGGCCTTCGCTCCAACCTGCTCCATTCCCGTCGACTACCACAACTTCGCACCCCGCTTGGGATTCGCCTACCTGCTGGACCAAAACGGCCACACCGTCCTTCGCGGCTCGGGCGGCATCTTCTACCTGCAGATGGACTATCTGGACATGTCTCAGGCCCTGGTCGAGAACGGAGTGTTGAGGCAGTTCGTCTTCATTGCCGGACCGGCGTTCGGGAACTCCAACCCGGCGGTCAACTATCCGTACACCCTACCCGGATTCCCAGGCGGGGCCGGGGGCACACCCTCCCTGAACACCATCGACCCCAAGTTCAGGAGCCCCTACGTCGAGCAAGCCAACCTGAGCATCGAACATCAATTCGGAAGCCACACCGCTCTCCGCGTCGGCTACGTGTACACCCACGGCGTACGGCTGCTGGGCGGCGCCAACGGCGTGACCCGCCAGGCCATCGCGGGCTACGACGCGAATCTCGTGCCCCCCGACCAGCAGACGAACTTCGGCGGCTCCTTCAATACCGACATCGTTGTCTTCCCGGACGGTCACAAAGTAGTGGTCCCTGACAACTCGGCCATCGAAGGATTCCTGGATCCCGGTTTCAGCAGCATCGGCGTGGTCAAGAACACGGGGGAGTCGGTCTACAATGCCCTGCAGGTCCTTCTCCGATACTCCTCGGACCAGCTCCACGGCTCGCTGGCCTACACCCTCTCCAAGACCACCGACCAGGGAACCGGCTACTACAACCAGTTCGACATCCCCTCCCAGCGGGGCCTCTCCAGCCTGGACCAGACCCACCGCTTGGTCGTGGCCGGAAGCTGGTCCCCAAGAGCGGGAGTTCTCAAGGACTTCACACTCGGTATGGTGGCGACCGTGGCCAGCGGGAGGCCGTACACGGCCCTCCTCGATAGCGCCGAACCCAACTTCCAGATGGTGCCCGGGCCGGCCTTCAACTCGTTCCGCACCCCCTACACCGAGGACGTGGATCTGACCGTGGCCCGGAACTTCTCGCTCGGGCAGCGGCTACGACTGCGGCTCACGGCTCAGGTCTACGACCTTTTCAACCACCAGAACTTCCAGCCCGCGGTGGATCAGGTACAGTACACCACGGCCCAGACCGACAACGTCTTTGTGGCGACGCCGAACCCGCACTTCGGCGTGCCCCTGGCGATCTCGATAAGGAACGGCTCGCGCAACGTTCAGTTCGCGGCAAGGATAGAGTTCTAGCGTCTCCCGGCAATCCTTCGTTGCAGATTCGGCCGCCCCTAGGGCTCCTCGAACTTTGCCTTCGCCGGCTGCTCGGGCACGCCCTCGAGAAGTTCGGACGCCACTTGGATCACCGTTCGGTCGCCGCCCGGAGACCACCACATGTACACGGTGCGCAGGACTTCGTCGCCAGTGTTGACCATCCGATGCAGGGTGTTCGGGGGATGATAGATGGCGGTCCCCGGCCCGGCGGTGAAAGTCTCGTCGCCCACCGTCCATTCGGCCCGGCCGCTCATCACGTAATAGAGCTCGGGAGCGGGATGCCGGTGCGCCGGATAGATGGCCCGGGGCGCAAGCTCGAGCATCCCCATGAGCACATCCGGCTGGGGAACGACCCCGGGCCGCCGGCCCCCGATCAGGGCTTTGTAGTGGCACACACGCTGGAGAGCTTCCGGGTATTGCTCTGAGGTGCTCCAGGGCCGGTCCTTGAGGGAGGTGTGGGTCGGAGGCGGGGAGGCTCCAGTCCCGCCGGGCCGCGCAGAGGCTCCCCCCGGTGGTGCTTGACCGGACCCGACCAGAGGGACGAGCCCAAAGACGGCAGCCGCCAAGAGTTGTAGTCCACGCATGCCACCCTCCACGAGTGTAATTCGGTCGACGGCTACATATCTTGACAGGGTGGCGGGCCGCGGGATACGGTCAGGCCATGGAGACCGCTCCCCGGATCAGCCTCATGCTCGCCACCCTGAACGCCACCGAAGTGGGGACCCTGGACAGCATCGCCGCCAAACTGAAGCAGGTCCAGGAGGAGCTGGCGAGCCTGGATCGGGGGGAGCTCGCCGCGGTCGCGGGGGAGGCCATCGCCGCCCTCGCCCGGGGTGACGTGGCCGAGTTCAAGCGCGGGCGGGCTCTTCTCCAGTCCAAGATCGGCCACCTGCGCTGACCTTGCCCGGCCACCGACCCCCAAGCTGAGACCGCGCGGCTCCGTCCCGCGTCTAACCGCGGGGGCGGCCCCTAGACCAGAAAGGACACCCATGGCCCCAGCGGACCTCGACATTGCCAAGCTCAACGAGACGGTGCGCGAGGAGTCGCTTCAGGTCCAGGCGGTGGTGGACGAGATCCGGAAGCTGATCGTGGGCCAGAAGGCCCTGATCGAGCGGATGATGGTGGCCCTGCTCTGCCGCGGCCACCTCCTGGTGGAGGGAGTGCCGGGCCTGGCCAAGACCCTGGCCGTCAAGACCTTGGGCCAGGTCCTGGACGTGCACTTTGCCCGGATCCAGTTCACCCCCGACCTCCTGCCCGCCGATCTCGTCGGGACCATGATCTACCAGCAGAAGACGGGAGAGTTCGTGGCCCGCAAGGGGCCGGTCTTCACCAACCTGCTTCTGGCCGACGAGGTCAACCGCGCCCCCGCCAAGGTGCAGTCGGCGCTCCTCGAGGCCATGCAGGAGAGGCAGGTCACCCTGGGAGACACGAGCCATCCCCTCCCCGAGCCCTTCTTGGTCTTCGCCACCCAGAACCCGATCGAGCAGGAGGGAACCTACCCTCTGCCGGAGGCCCAGGTGGACCGTTTCCTTCTGAAGGTCCGGGTGGACTACCCGCGGCGGGAGGAGGAGCGGCAGATCCTGGATCGCATGATGTCGGGCGAGGCCCCCGCCTTGAACCGCGTTCTCAGGGGAGGGGAGGTCGTCCGGCTAAGCCGGCGCGTGCGGGAGGTCTACCTGGACGAGCGCATCCGGGACTACATCGTGGCCGTGGTCACCGCCACCCGGCATCCGCGGGAGGTGGGGCTGGGGGAGATGACGCCCCTCATCGCCTACGGGGCCTCCCCGCGCGCCACCCTCGCCTTCTCCGAGGCGGCCCGGGCGGTGGCGTTCCTGCGCGGCCGCGGCTACGTGGTGCCGGAGGACGTGAAGGAGATCGCGAGGGACGTGCTGCGCCACCGCATCCTCCTCACTTACGAGGCCGAGGCCGAGAACGTGACGACGGAGACGGTGGTGGAGCGGGTCCTGGAGCGGGTGGAGGTGCCGTAGTGGACGCTCCCCCCAGCGGAGATCCGCAGCCGAGAGCGCGAGATCGAGGGAACGAGGCGGACTCGGCCCCCGAGTCCCCGCGACTCCCGGGGCGACGAGGACGTGTGAGGGCTTCTTCTAGAGCAGCCTCCAATGCTTGACCGCGAGACCTTCGCGAAGATCCGCCGGATACAGATAAGGACGAGGGCGATCCTGGAGTCGGGGATCGGCGGGTCCTACCACGCGGTCTTCAAGGGCCGGGGCATGGAGTTCGCGGAGGTCCGTGAGTACCAGGCGGGCGACGACGCGCGGATCATCGACTGGAATGTGACCGCCCGCATGGGCGCTCCCTACGTCAAGAAGTTCGTGGAGGAGCGGGACTTGACCCTGCTCCTGCTCGTGGACGTCTCGGGTTCTCAGGCCTTCGGCTCCCGCTTTCTTCTGAAGCGCGACTACGCCGCCGAGCTGGCCGCGGTCCTCGCCTTTTCCGCGGTGGCCAACCACGATCGGGTGGGAGCCGTCCTCTTCTCCGACCGCATCGAGGCCCACGTGCCCCCGGGCCGCGGCCGCGACCACGCCCTGCGGATCGTTCGCGACCTGCTGGCCCTGGCCCCGGCCGGGCGGGGCACCGATCTGGCCGGGGCCCTTCGCTTCGCCCACCGGGTCATGAAGCGCCGGGGCATCGTGGCCGTTCTCTCGGACTTCCAGGACCAGGGCTATGAGCGGGCCCTCGGCATCCTGCGCCGACGCCACGACGTGATCGCCCTAGAGCTCTCCGATCCCCGAGAATCCGAGCTCCCCGCCGTCGGGCTCATGGCCCTTCTGGACCCCGAGACGGGCGAACGGATGGTGGTGGACACCTCCGACCCCGCGGTCCGGCGGCGCCTCGCCGGGAGCGCCCTCGCCCCCGCGATCTTTCAGCGAACGGGGGTGGACGCGCTCGCCCTCTCGACGGTCGAGTCCTACGAGAGGCCGCTCTCCGCCTTCTTCAAGGCCCGGGAGAGGAGGCGGTAGGTGAGCCCGGCTGCCCTCCTGCTCGTGGCCGCCGTCCCCGCCGCCCTCGGCACGCCCCGGGCCCGGGCCACCGCGGCCAAGACCGAAGTGACGGTGGGGGAGACGTTTGTGGTGGAGGTGACGGCGGAGGGCCCGGCGGGGACACTCTTTTCCTTCCCGCCCGATGCCGGCGACGATCGGGTGGAGCTATGGACGGTCCCCGGGGCTCAACCCCTCCCTCCCGCCCAGCACCGCTATCAGGCCCTCGTGCTCACGCTCGGGGAGGCGGAGGTGCCGGGCATCGCCGTCAGGTATCGCCTCCCCACCGGGAGCGAGGGCGAGATCTCGACGGCGCCGGTTCCCCTTCGCGTGCTCTCCCTCCTCCCCAAGGACCCCAAGGAGCAGAAGCTCGCGGAGATCCGGGGCCCCCTGCCCCTCTCCATCGGCCGCGCTTTCTGGATCGCCGTGGCCCTCGCCCTCGTCGCGCTCGCGGGGTTGACCGCGTGGCTCTGGAGCCGGCGCCGCCGCCGGGAGCGGCCGGCCGTCGCAGCCCCCCCGCTCGCCCCCTACCAGGAGGCGCTGCAGTCGCTCGACTCGCTCGCCGCCTCGGGCTTCCTCGCCCGGGGCGAGCACCGAGCGTTCTACATCACGCTCACCGCGATCGCCAAGCGCTACCTGGAGCGGCGGCTTAAGGCCCCGGTCCTGGAGATGACGAGCGCGGAGATGATGGCGTTCCTCCGCCAAGGGCCCTTCGAGGCCGATCTCTTGCCCGCGCTCAAGGACCTCTCCCGGGCCGCGGACCAGATCAAGTTCGCTCTTGGCCGGGGGCTCCCCGCGGAGGGCGATCGTCACCTGGCGGCGATCCTGGATCTCGTACGGAGGCTGGAAACGCGGCTCCAACCCCCGCCCGCAGAGGAGGCGGCCTGATGGGGGGCTTCCGCTTCCAGGACCCGTGGTGGCTCTTGGCCGCCCTCGCGGGCCCGCTGGTCGTGGCCGCCGCCCTCCTGCGCGAGCGGCAGGGAGGGGCCCTCGTATTCCCGGGGGTGGCGCGGTTGCGGGGGCCCCGGAGCAGGCGCACTCGCCTGCGGCAGCTCCCCTTGGTGCTGGCCGCCCTGGGCCTGATGACGGGGGCCGTGGCGCTGGCCCGTCCCCAGCACGGCAGTCTCAAGGAGGAGATCAGCACCCGGGGAGTGGACATCGTCGTGGCCCTCGACATCTCGGGCTCGATGGCGGCTCAGGACTTCCAGCCCAAGAACCGGATCGCGGTGGCGAAGGAGGTCGTTTCGGAGTTCGTGCGGCGCCGCACCTCCGACCGGATAGGACTCGTGATCTTTGCCGCCAAGAGCCTGACCAAGTCCCCTCCCACCACCGACACCGCCGTGCTCCTGCGTCAGCTCGAGGACGTGCACCTGGATATGCTGCCCGACGGCACCGCCATCGGCTCCGGCCTGGCCACCGCCCTCACCCGCCTGCGGCGCTCCCAGGCCAAGAGCCGCGTGATCGTGCTCGTGACCGATGGGTCCAACAACGCGGGGGAGATCGCGCCCCTGACCGCGGCCGACTTGGCCCGGGCCATGGAGGTTCGGGTCTACACGGTCGGGGTGGGCCGGGGGGGAGAGGTCCCCATGCCCGTGCGGGCGCGCGATCCCACCACCGGCGAAATACACGAGTACACAATGATGACGGAGGTGGATATCGACGAGGAGCTCCTGAAGGCCATCGCCGAGCGCACGGGGGGCGAGTTCTTCCGGGCCACCGACTCCGGATCCCTCCGCCGAATCTTCGACCGCATCGACAAGCTGGAGAAGTCGGAGATCAAGATGACCGCGTACCGACGGTACCGGGAGTGGTTCCCTCCCGTGCTCCTGACCGCGACCGCCCTTCTGGCCGCGGCCGGCCTCGTTTGGGCGGGCGGGCTGCGGGTCGCGCCCGCCTGAGGTCTAGGTCATGGTCTTCGCCTCCCCGCTCTTTTTTCTCGCGCTCCTGACCCTACCCGCCCTGGCCGCGCTGGAGGTGTGGGCCACCCGCCGCGACCGGGAGCGCACCGCCCGCCTCGTGGCCCGGCCGCTATGGGTGCGGGTCCTGCGCCGCCCCCCCGAGCGGTGGCGCTTCCTCCGTCTGGGGTTGCTGCTTCTGGGCACCGCGGGCGTCGTCCTCGCCCTGGCCCGGCCGCAGTGGGGGATCGTGCGGGAGAAGGTGGAGCGGGAAGGGGTGGACGTCGTGCTCGCCCTCGACACCTCCGGGTCCATGGCCACCGAGGACGTTCCTCCCAACCGCATGTTTCTGGCCAAGGCGGCCCTTCTCTCTCTGGTCTCGCAGCTGGAGGGCGACCGCTTCGGACTCTTGGCCTTCGAGGGCGAGGCCTATCCCCTCGTCCCCCTCACCCTGGACGCGGATGCGGTGGGGCTCTTCCTCGAGTCCGTCGAGCCCGGCATCGTCCCCTCGCCGGGCACCTCCCTGGGCGCGGGCCTGGCCCGGGGCCTCGGCCTCTTCGTGGACCCCGACCGCCGAAACAAGGTGCTGGTCCTGGTCTCGGACGGGGAGGACCTGGAGGGCGAGGTCGAGGAGGCGGTGGGCCGCGCGCGGGCGGCGGGGGTGGTGGTCCACACCGTGGGCGTGGGGACCGAGGCCGGGCAGCCTGTCCCCGATTTCGACCGCGAGGGCCGGCGGGTGGGGTTCAAGAAGGACGCCGCCGGCTCGGTGGTGGTCTCGCGCCTGAACATGGCCACCCTGGAGAGCATCGCCCGGGGCACGGGCGGGCGCGCCTTCCGGATCACATCCGCCGACACCAGCCTCTCCGCCCTTGCCTCCGCCATCGAGGGGATGGAGCGGAAGGCCCTGGCCGGCGAGTTTTCGTACCGTCGGAAGGAGCGCTTTCAGGTGCCGCTCGCCGTCGGCCTTCTCGCCCTCGCCTTGGGCCTCACCTTTCCTTTACCAAGCCTGCTCGGCCGGGGCCAAGCGAGCGCGCGGGCGACCGCGGCCGCGCTCCTTCTCCTCTTCGTCCCGACGTTGGCCGCCGCGGCCCCGGCTGCCCCCGCCCCCGCGGGCTCTTCCTCCCTTCTCGACGAGGTCTTGATGCGGCCGCGGCGGCTCACGGCCCGGGGCCAGGCGGAGTACGACCGGGGCAATCATCCCGAGGCGCTCTCGGCCTTCGAAGGGGCGGCGGGGATGCGTCCACAGGACCCCCGCGCCCGCTTCAACCTGGCCGACGCTCTCTACCGGAACGGGAAGTTCGAGGAGGCGGAGGCCCTCTTCCGCGCCCTGGGCGAGGACTCGCCGTCGCCCCTCGCCCCCGCCGCCCGCTTCAACCTCGGCAACGCCCGCTACCAGAGGCAGGACTACCGGGGAGCCATCCAGGCCTACCGAGACGCCCTGCACCTCGCCCCGGAGGACGCGGAGGCGAAGCGCAACCTGGAGCTCGCCCTGCGCGCGCTGAAGAAGCAGCAGGAGCAAAAGCCGCCCCCTGACCGGGGGGAGGAGAAGCAGAAACCGCAAGGGGGAGGCCAGAAGAACGAGCGCCCGGCCGGTCAGCAAAAGAAGGAGAGCCCCGCGCCCGAGACGCCGGAGCAGAAGCAGGAGAAGCGATTTCGCGAGGAGACGGGCATGCCGCGGGAACGGGCCATGCAGCTCCTGGACGCGCTCAAGGAGAACGAGAAGAACGAGCAGAGGAAGCTCCTGAACGCGCGGCGGGCGGAAAAGAAGCGGGGGAAGGACTGGTGAAGCCTGCGGTCTGGCTCGTGCTCGCCCTGGCCGCCCCCTCCGCGCGGGCGGCCGCGGACGACATCGTGCGCTCGGAAGTCGACGCCCGCAAAGTGGGCATCGACGACCCGCTCGAGCTCACTATCACCGCGGAGGGGCAGCTTCAGGAGGAGGTGGCCCTCCCCGCCCTCCGGAACCTCCAGGTCGCGGGCGGGCCCAGCGTCTCCACCCAGTTCTCGTTCGTGAACGGGGTCACCTCCCAGTCCAAGACCTACACCTACGTCCTGCAGCCGGTCATGGTGGGCAAAGCGGAGGTGGGGCCCGTGCGCGCCCGCATGGCTGGGGGCGAGCGCACCGCTCCCGCCATCTCCATCGAGGTCGTGGCGGGCAGCATCCGGCCCCGGGAGCGCCCCCCGAGGGCCGCGGATCCCTTCTCCGAGGACCCCTTCTCGTCGTTTTTAAGAGGCGCGCGGGGCCCGGAGCCCAAGCTCTTCGTGGAGGCTGTCCCCAGCCGGACCACGCTGCACGTGGGCGAGCCCCTTCTCTTCACCTACTACCTGTACACACAGGCCACGGTGACGGACGTGAAGTTCGTGGAGGCGCCCCAATACGCCGGTTTTTGGGCGGAGGATCTGGAGCGAGGCAACACCCCGCCCGCCGGGGAAGGAGTCACGGTGGGGGGGGAGTCGTACCGGCGCTTCCCGATCATCCAAAAGCTGCTCTTCCCGACGCGTCCCGGCCGCCTGACTCTTCCCGCCTCCAGCCTCAAATTGGGCATCCAAAGGCAGAGCGTGTTCGACCGTGGTGGGGTGGTGCAGCGCTCCACGCGGCCGGTGGTCGTGGTCGCGGAGCCTATCCCCGACGAGCCCGGCTTCTCGGGGGCGGTGGGGCGCTTTCAGGCCACGGCCACCCTCGACCGCTCCACCCTGGCCCTCGGCGAAGCCGCCACCCTGCGCTTCCGGGTGGAGGGGAGCGGCAACCTCAAGTGGCTCGACCGCGCCCCCGAGGTGAGGCTGCCCGGGGCCAGGGTCTACCCTCCCCAGGTCAAGAGCGAGATCAAGGCCGAGCCCGGCGGGATGCGGGGGGCGAAGACGTGGGAGTTCGTGGTGGTGCCGCAGACGAGCGGGACGCTCGAGATCCCGTCCCTGGCCTTCTCCTACTTCGATCCCCAGGCGGGGCGGATCCTCCGCGCAGAGACGCCCGCCCTTCCCCTCCGGGTGGGGGGCGGGAACGCGGCCGCGGACGCGCCCGCCCCCCCGGCCGCGGCCAAGGAGGCAGCCACGTCGCTGGCCCTGCGCGCGGACCTCGACCCCGCCCGGCAGCGGCTTCCTGTCCTGAGCGGCCTCTCTCTGGCCCTCATCGCGGGCGTGGGCCTTCTCGTGCACGCCGGGATATGGGGCGCGGCCCGCTGGCGCGAGCGCGGCCCGGGCGGGGAGGGCCGCTTGGCCCCGCGGCGAAGCGCGCGGGCCGCCCTGAACGCGTTGGAGCGGGCGGGCGCCGGGGGGCTGACCAAGGAGGCCGCGGCCACTCTCATCGAGAAGACGCTCCACGACGTGTTCGGGCCTCTCGAGGGGGGGGAGGATGGGGAGCGCGTTCGGGCGGCCCGCGTGATCCTCCAGGAGGTCGAGTTCGTGCGCTACGCCCCCCAGCTCGGCGACTACACGGAGACGATCCGCGACCTGGCGGCGCGCGCGCGGGAGGTGGTGCGGCGGTGGGCCTGAAGCTCGCGCCGATCCTCCTCGCCGCGGGGCTCTTGGCGGGAGCCGCCGCCGACGGCGGTGGCGTCAGGGCGGGGGAGCGCTTCCGCGAGGCCAACGACCTCGCCCGCGCCGGCGATTATCCCAAAGCGATCGCGCTCTATGAGGGGCTGGCGTCGGGGGGGCAGGAGAGCGCCTCCCTCTACTGGAACTGGGCCCAGACGGCGGCCGCCCGCGGCGCTCCCGGGGAGGCCCTCTGGGCTCTCCTGCGCGCCCGCGAGCTGGACCCCGGGGACCGAGCAGTGGCCCGCGAGATCGAGCGAAGGCGGGAGGCCTTCAACCTGGATCCGGCCGAGATCGCACCCGACCCCTGGGCGGGCGGGCTGCGGGTGGCCCGCCGATACCATCTCGACCTTGCAGGCGTGCTCCTGGTGCTCCTGTCGCTGCCCCTCCACGCAGCGATGCGTCTCTGGCCGGCGGTCCGGGGAGCCAGCGCCCCCGCCGGGCTTGCGCTCGGCCTGGGCCTCGTCCTGACCGTAGGCTCCGCGGCGTCGTCCCTCACCCGACCGGTCGGGGTCGTGATCCGGCGCGGTGCGCCCCTCCTGGACGCGGCCTCGCCCACGGCCGAGGCCGTGGGCACCCTGCGGGAGGGCGAGGTCGTGCCCATCCTGGAGGGGAGCGGCGACTATCTGCGGGTCGAGGACTCTTCGGGGGCGCGGGGGTGGGCGCTGGCGCCCGATGTGAGGCGCCTACTAGGGCCTATTGCACCGTCCCGCTGAAGGGGTGGGTGACCTGGACGGGCGCGGACGACGCGTGATGGTGGATCATCCGCCAGCCCTGGGGGGTCTGGCGGAACAGGTTGGTGGCCTGGGCCACGGCCAAGCCTACGTCCTCCTCGCTCTGGGCGGTGATGTTTTCGCTGCAGGAGACGACCGCCAGATCGCCGAAGCTCTCGATGCGGACGGCGGTGGGGGTGACCCGGATCCAGCGGGTGTGAGCGAAGATCTGCTCCCAGGACTGGCGCACCGCTTCCCAGCCCACGAGGGCGTCCCAGCCCGGGTGCACGCAGTGCACCCACCCTTCATGGAGCCACAGTCCGTCCATGGCCGCGAGGTCTAGGTTCTCGAGGGCCCTGTAGAAGAGGTCGTTGACCTGCCGGACGGCTTCCGACTGGGCGTGCGTCGAGGACTCCAACTCTCTCATCTCCCCATTGTAACCGATGCGGGCGGCTGCCCGCGGAGGGGGTTTACAATGACCGCATGGCCACACTGACGGCGGCGGGTGAGGTCTCGGCCACGGCCACGCACCATTCCTGGATCGGCAACCGGGAGGTGGAGGGTCGGGCGGGGCGTCGGGGCGCGGTGAGCCCCGCCACGGGTCTTGTCTTCGCGGAGACGAGCCTGCTCGACGCCGAGCAGGCCGCGTCTGCGATGGCCGCCGCGGAAGCGGCCTTCCCGGCCTGGAGCGGCCTCTCCTTCGGGCAGCGCCGGGAAGCCCTCCTCCGGTTGCGGGCGGCGGTCCTGGATGAAGCGGACGACATCGCCCGCCTCATCGCCCAGGAGCAAGGCAAGCCCGCGGCGGAGGCCATTGCCGTCGAGATCTTCCCCGCCCTGGAGGCGCTCAAGCACCTGGCCCTGCGCGCGGAGGACGTGCTCCGCGAGGACGCGGTCGAGAGCCAAGTGCTGCTCTTCGCCCACAAGGAATGCCGGCTCCTCTACGCCCCCCTGGGGGTGGTGCTCGTCATCACCCCTTGGAACTACCCCTTCGCGATCTCCCTCTCCGGCGTGACCACCGCTCTAGCCGCGGGGAACACGGTCGTCTTGAAGCCCGCCCCTGCCACCGCGCTCATCGGCCTGCGTGTCGGGGCCCTCTGCCGGAAGGCGGGGATCCCGGACGGGGTCGTGAACGTGGTGAACGTGGACGACGCCCTCGCCCCCGCGCTCGTGGAGGACCCGCGCGTGGCCAAGGTTGTCTTCACGGGCAGCGTGGCCACGGGAAGGAGGGTGATGGCGTCGGCGTCCCGGAACCTCACCCCCGTGATCCTGGAACTGGGGGGCAAGGACCCCGCCGTCGTCTGCGCGGATGCCGATCTGGACCGAGCCGCCCGCGGCATCGTCTGGGGCGCCTTCGTCAACTGCGGCCAGACCTGCGCTTCCGTGGAGCGGGTCTACGTGGAGAAGGCGGTGGCCGAGCCCTTCATCGCCCGCGTCGTGGAGGAGACACGCAAGCTCCGGATGGGCGATCCCGCGGGCGGGGAGGTTGACCTCGGGCCCCTGACCCTGGAGCGCCAGCGCCGGATCGTGGACGAGCACGTGGAGGAGGCCAAGGCCAAGGGGGCCCGCGCCCTGACCGGAGGCGCGCGGCCCTCCGGGCCAGGCTACTTCTATCCGCCCACCGTCCTCACCGGGGTCGACCATTCGATGCGGGTCATGCGGGAGGAGACGTTCGGGCCCGTGCTGCCCATCATGACCGTGGAGTCGGTGGACGAGGCCATTGAGCTCGCCAATGAGAGCGAATACGGTCTCACCGCCAGCGGCTGGACGCGCAATCCCGCCACCGCCCGCCGGCTCCAGGAGCGGCTGGCCGCGGGAGTCGTGACCATCAACGATTGCGTCTCCAGCTACGGCGAGCCCACCGCCCCCTGGGGCGGGATCAAGAAGAGCGGCTTCGGGCGGACCCACGGCCTGGCCGGGCTCCGGGAGATGGTCCAGGTGAAGTACGTCACCTCGGACCGGAGCCGCCGCCCCGCCCTCTGGTGGTTCCCCTACGGAGCCGCCTACGAGCGCCTCATGGCCGTTTCCAACCGGGCCCTACACGGCTCGTCGCTCTGGATGCGCCTCAGCAACCAGGTCGCGCTCGCCCGCTTCTCGCGCTTCTGGCGGCGGGTGAATCTGGGAAGCCTTCTCAAGAACATCGACAAGCTGGTTTGACCAGCGGTTCTCTCATGACGGTAACGGGCTCGCAGCTCTCAGCCTCGAAGCGGCCCAAGTGGCAGTTCATCACGATGGGGGTCACCCTCATCGTGGTGGCGGTGGCCCTCACCGTGGCTTGGATCCTGGGGGTGCCGGACCGGTCGCATGCGGAGTTCGCCACCCTGCGCTGGGTCATCTACCTCCTGGGCTCCCTCCTCTTCCTGCTCCTGATCGCCGGCCTGGTGCTCATCGTGATCCTCCTCCTGCGCGAGGTGCGCCTCAACGAGCGCCAGAGCAACTTCGTGAGTGCGGTGACCCACGAGCTGAAGACCCCGGTGGCCTCCCTCAAGCTCTATCTGGACACTCTTCAGCTGCGGGACCTGCCGGAGAGCCGGCGGGAGGATTTCTATCGGACCATGCATCAGGACCTGGACCGGCTCCACACCACCATCAACAACGTGCTGAACGCGGCCATGTACACGGACCGTCCGGTGGTGGACCCCCAGCCCCTGGATCTGGCCAAGCTGGCCCGGCGCGCCATAGAGCTCACCCGGACCCGTCACCAGCTCCCCGGGGAGACCATCCAATACGCCGGCCCCGACAACTTGATGATCCGCGGCAACGTCCAGGCCCTGGAGACGGCTGTGCTCAACCTCCTCGACAACGCGGTCAAGTATTCGAAGGACCGGGTGGAGGTGCAGGTGGAGGTGCGGGCGGATGGGGACGGCCAGGCCCAGCTCCGGGTCCACGACCACGGCGTGGGCATGAGCCGCGCCCAGATGCCGTTCATCTTCAACCGCTTCTACCGCATCGGCTCCGAGGCCCGCCGCAGCCGCCCCGGCACCGGGCTGGGCCTGTTCATCGTGCGCTCTGTGGTGAAGGGGCACCGGGGCACCGTCTCCGCGGACAGTCCCGGCCCCGACCGCGGCTCGACCTTCACCCTCACCCTTCCCGCCCTCCCGGAGTCGACGCCCGAGACCGAACATGTCTAGAGTGCTCATCGTGGAGGACGAGGAGCACTTGGCCACGGGGATAAGGTTCAACCTCGAGCTCGAGGGCTACGACGTCGAGGTGGTGGCGGACGGAGCGGAGGCCTTCGCCCGCCTGGCCGGCACCGGTCCCCCCGATGCCCAGGCCTTCGACCTCGTGATCCTGGACGTGATGCTGCCCGGGATGGGCGGCTTCGAGGTGGCGGATCGGCTGCGCAAGGTCGGCAACTTCACCCCCATCCTGATGCTGACCGCCAAGAGCCTGCCCCAGGACGTCGTTCACGGCCTCGAGGTGGGGGCGGACGACTACCTGCCCAAGCCGTTCGACTTGCCCGTCCTCCTGGCCCGGGTCAACGGGCTGATCCGGAGGCGGGACTGGGCCCGGGGCGGGGGAGGGGAGCTGGAGACGGCCCGGATCGGCCAGACGGAGGTGGACTTCCGGACCTTCGAGCTCAAGAGCCGGGCCGGAACCATCCACCTCACGCTGCTGGAGGCGATGCTGCTGAAGCTTCTCGTCCAGAACGCGGGCCGCATCGTCTCCAAAGCCGAGATCCTGGAGAAGGTCTGGAACGTGAGCCCCGACACCGAGACCCGGGCCGTGGACAACTTCATCCTCCGCCTTCGCCGGTACCTGGAGGCCAACCCCCGTTCGCCCGAGCACCTGCACACCGTGCGCGGCGCCGGCTACCGGCTGGTCCTGTGAGAGCACCTCGGTCGTCCGGATCGAGCGCGGGCCGGCGGCGACCCCGCGGAGGCGACGAAGGGGGTCCGCCCGTCGTGAAACGGGGGGGGCCGCCGCCGCGGTCCCTGAGTGGGGGGGAAGAGGCGGGAGGGTCCGGGCCTAGTCGGCCGAACCCGGCGGGGGCCCGTGCTCCTTCTTCCAGGCCTCTATGCGGGCCAAGAGCTGCTCGGGCGTCACGCCCACGAACTCGGTGAACTTCAGGCCCACGAGGAAGGCCCCGGTCGCGGAGTTGGGGCGGCAGTGCACGATCCGGGCCTTGATCTGGGCGGAGGCGGGGAGGTCTCCCAGTCGGGAGACCATGACCAGGGCTTCCGCATCCAGGGGGATCTCGCGGCGGGTCTCGAAGGACAGCCCGCCCACGGAGACGTTGTTCGACTCCATCTCGACCATCTTCTGGAAGATCTCGCCCTCCACCACCACGTAGAGCGGCACGCGCACCACCAAACGCTCGTGCTTTCTTCGCTCCCCTGGTCCTCCGCTACCCGGCACGCTCACCTCCCCCCATCAGCCCCCGCTGACCGGGGGTATGAAAACGAGTTCGTCCCCTTCCGCGAGGGCCTGCGAGAAAGGGGCGTAACGACGGTTCACGGAAGCGGCGAGGCTGCCCCGGCGCGAGGCAAGAATCGGGTGCTCCTGGGCCAGACGGCGCCAGGCGTCTTCGGCGGTGGCCGCGGGGGGTAGGTCCAGCTCCAACTCTCCCCGCCCCGCGGCCTCTCGCAGGGCCGCGAAGAGTCGCACGCGAATGCGCACCAGGGCACATCTCACACGAAAGAGCCTGGGTGGTCAACTGGGGGAAGGGGGGACGGCGGTGCGCTGCCAAGCTTCGATCCGGGCCACGATCTCCTCCCGCGTGGTGTTGACGAACTCGGTGAACTCGATGCCCACCGTGTAGCGCCCGGTCGCGGGGTCCTGCTTGAGGTGGGCCACCCGACCCCGGATGAAGGTGGGAGGCGTCAGGTCGCCCAGGTTGGAAACCACGACCCGCGACTCCGCCTCCAGGGGGATCTCGCGGCTGGTCTCGAAGGACACACCGCCCGCGGACACATCCTTGGACTCAAGATGGATCTTCTTGTGGAAGAGCTGGCTCTCCATCGAGATGTAGAGGGGGACGCGCAGCTTGAAGCGCTCGTACCTCCTCTGGTCGGGGTCCCGCTCCAAGCGGCCTCCTGCGAGGGGTCCAGGTGCCGCCCCCGGAGGGAGGACCAAGGCCCCCATCTTTTGAGAGATGCGATCGACGGTATCATGGGCCTCCCCTCGCCTTTGTCAAGCTTCTCCGCGGACTCGCTTCCCGGGCCGCGCGCCGGGTTGCCAAAACGGCGTAGACTAGGTCTGTCCGGGAGGCTGAATTGCCGCGGGACCGCTTCGGGCGCGAGATCAACTACCTTCGTCTGTCCGTCATCGACCACTGCAACCTGCGGTGCGTCTATTGCATGCCCCTGCGTGGCTTGAGCTTCATCCCCTCCCCCGAGCTGCTGACCGCGGCCGAGATCGAGACCGTGGCCCGGGCTGCCGTGAGCGTCGGTTTCCGCAAGTTCCGGCTCACCGGGGGCGAGCCCACTCTGCGGCCGGACATCCTGGAGATCACGGGCCGGATCGCGTCCATCGAAGGGGTCGAGGACCTGGCCATGACCACCAACGCGATCCTGCTCCCGCGGCTGGCCGGTCCCCTGGCCGAAGCCGGCCTCCGCCGCATCAACATCCACATCGACACCCTCCACCCCGAGCGCCTGAAGAAGATCATGCGCTTCGGCACCCTGGAAGAGATCGAGGCCGGCATCGCGGCCGCGGAGGCGGCGGGCCTCAAGCCCATCAAGATCAACTGCGTGGTGACGCGCGACTACAACGACGAGGACGTGGTGGACCTTGCCGCCCGGGCCCTGGAGCGGGACTGGCACGTTCGTTTCATCGAGCTGATGCCGCTGGGCGGGGGCGAGACCGCACACATCGCCCTCTCGCAGTTCGTCCCCTCCCGCGAGACCCGGCAACGCATCGAGGCGGTTCTGGGTCGCCTCCTCCCGGCGCCGAGCGCGAACCCTTCGGACGAGTCGAATAACTTCCGCTTCGAGGGGGGCCGCGGGGTGGTGGGCTTCATCAGCCCCGTCAGCGAGCCCTACTGCGGCACCTGCAACCGCATGCGCCTCACCGCCGACGGCAAGTTCCACCTCTGTCTGCTCAACGACGACGAGCTGGACGTGAAGCGCGCTCTGCGCTCGGGAGCCGGCCTTCCCGAAGTGGCCGCGATCTTGGCGCGGGCGGTGGGGACCAAACCCACCGGCCACCGGCTGGACGAAGGGATCTCCACCGAGGATCGATCCATGTTCCAGATCGGCGGATAGCCCCCGCCCCCTCCCAACCGCGTGCGCAAAATTATCGTCATCCCCGCCCTCCTCTTGCTCTCCGTCCTCATCGTTTCTTTCCTGGCCGTGCCCGCGCTCGTGGATGGACACCTGAACCAGACCCGGCACCTCGGGCCTTACACCGTCTCGGAGCGGGCCCACGCCCTCCACGCCCGGCTGCTGGCGGCCGACCTCCACGCCGACTCCCTGGTCTGGGGGCGGGACCTCCTGGCCCACGGAACCCGGGGGCACGTGGACGTGCCCCGGCTGATCGAGGGCGGGGTGGCGCTTCAGGTCTTTGATGTCTTCACCAAGACGCCCTGGAACGTGGACATCGACCGCACCGAGGACCGGGGAGACGCGGTGACGCTGTTCGCCTTGACCCAGGGTTGGGCTCCCAAGACCTGGACCAGCCTGAAGGAGCGCGCCGTCTACCAAGCGCGGCGGCTGCACAGGATGGCCGCGCTGTCCGGCGGCCGACTCCGGGTGGTGAGGCGGGGTGCCGACCTCTCCGGCTACCTCGAGCGGCGCGCGCACGACCCGGGCATGGTGGCCGGACTCCTTTCCCTCGAGGGCGCCCACGTTCTGGAGGGGGACGCCCGCAACGTCGCCGTCATGGATCAGGCGGGGTATCGGATGATCGGCCTCGCCCACTTCTTCGACAACGAAGTGGCGGGATCCGCCCACGGGGTCAGCAAGGGCGGGCTCAC
>DATMML010000097.1 GCA_035570235.1 Vicinamibacteria bacterium
CGGGCTTCACCGGTTCCGGGGAGGCCGTCTTCCGCGCCGAAGGCGTGGGCCTAGGGGTGGGAAGGGTGGGGGCGGTGGGGGTCTGCGCGGGCTGCGGGGTGGGGGCGAGAGTCGCGGGGGGGGGCGATGCCGGCGACGCAACCGGCGTTCCCGGCGCCTGGGAGTGGATCCAGAACCAGGCGCCGACCCCGGCCCCCGCTATTAGCACGACGACCGCGGCCAAGAGAGGCACGTTGCTGCGGGAAGCCGGGCCGGTCGCCCTCCTCGGCTTGACGGTCGGCATTCGCGCGGCCTCGGTGGCGCGGGGGGAGGGACGGGGTGCTTGGCGTCCAGCCGGGGTCCGCAGGCTCCCCACAACTTGCAGGAGATAGGACAGGTCCTTGGGCCGCCAGTCGGGGCCCTTCTCCAGGCAGCCCATGATGGCGTCGGTCAGGTCCCGTGAGACGTCCGGGCGCAGGTCCGAGAGGGGCGTCGGCCTCTCCTCCGAGGGGCTCTTGCCGGACAGCATCTCGTAAAGGATCACGCCCGCGGAGTAGATGTCGGCCTGCGGGGAATGACCGGCGCCCTCCGCGATTTCGGGGGCCCGGTAGCGCGGGGAAGGGGTGCCGCCCATGGCTTCCGTCAGGACGCAGGTGCCGTCGGACTGGACCTCTATCTTGGAGGGCTCGAGGGAACGGTGCACGGTTCCCTTTTTGTGGGCGTCGTTGAGGGCGCTACAGAGGCCCTCTATGACCTTGAGCTGCTCGGCGAGGGAATGGTCCTGCCTGAGCCAGGCATCGAGATTCATGCCCGGGATGGCTCCCGGGAGGGGGGCAAAACGGTGGGGCGAGGCATCCTGGGCTTGAGGCTACCCGCCGAGAGCCCCACGGTCAAGGGGCGAGCCGGACCCCGTTCAGGCCAGGGCCCGCGGGGAGCGCCCCCTCAAGGGGGCGTACAGGGCGCGCCGCATGTCGGGAGAGATCCGGGTGTCGGAGGCCACGTCCCAGAGGCCGTTCGAGAGTCCGTAGGCCACCGCCGATCCCTTCGGGCTGTGGTGGTAGAGGTGGTGCCGCTTGATGTACCGGAAGTAACGTCCCCGGAACTGGCAGAAGTGGACGGAGTGGTGGACCCACTCCTCGATGATGTAGGCCTGGAGGAAGCCCGCCAGGAGGGCGGGCAGGGTCGCGAGGGGGAACAAAAAGCTCAGGAGCGCGATGGGGCCGACGAACGGCAGGGTGTCCTGGATGGTGCCGTTGATGTGGTTGCCGTCCCAGGGGCGCTTGTGGTGTTCCCAGTGGAGGTGATCGAAGTGTCTGTGGAGGAAGTGCTCGAGGACCCCGGGGCCATCCGGGAACCGCCCATGCAGAATGTAGCGGTGGACGGCGTACTCGACCGCGGTCCAGACGAAGACCCCGAGGGCGAAGGACCCGAGGGCCAGGCTCGGGCGGGAGGGCACAGCAAGGACCATGACCCCAACCGCGAAGACCGAGTAGAGGATGGAGACGGGGTACAAGCGCCGGCGGGCCTTGCGGGCCTCGACTTCACGCTGGATCCCTGCCGGAATGGCATCGCCCATGCTTGAGACGGACCTCTTCAGGGGTGCCCGGGGACTCGGATCGGGCGACAAAGGCCATACAATGCCGCAAGACGCGGGTGCAAATCAAGCCGGGTCTCCGTGTCCCCGCCCCCGCCAACGGATGGCGGGCAATCCACCCGAGGGGTCAGGGCCCCCGCAGCGTGTCTGCCGCGCGGAATCTACGCGCGGCCGCGGGACGCCCGCCGTCCCAGCTCTCCCCGCCCCCAAGGATCAATGTGAGGGGGGTGGGGTCAGCGGTGGCAAGCCTTTGCGCTGGGCTTCCTTGTCCAGGACCTGTACGAGGTCATTCAGGCGGGGAAGCTTCTTCCCGTCGATGAAGACGGTCGGCGTGGCTTGGATGCCCAGCCTTTGCGCCTCCTCGATCTGGGCGGTCAGCCGCTCTTTCGTACGCGGGTCGGCGATACAGCCCTCGAGGGCCGCCCCGTTCAGGCCCGCCTCTGTCCCCAGCCGTGCGACATCCGCGGGCTGGGGATTGTGGAGCTCGTTGCTGAAGACCCGGTCGTGGTACGGCCAGAAGTGACCCTGGTACTGGGCGCAGATGGCGCCTAAGGCCAGCCAGCAGGCCCCGGGGTGGGTCGAGGCCTTCAGCTTGGGGTTGCAGGCCTGATCCAGCGGAAAGTTCTTGTAGTACAGGGCCACCCGGTTCCCTGATTGGGTCATGAAGTTGATGAAAAACCCCGCCAGCGCGCGGCAATAGGGGCACATGAAGTCCGAGTACTCCACGACCTGGATGGGCGCTCCCGCCGGTCCCTTGAAGGGCACTTCCGTCAAGTCCAGGCTCTGTACGGGGGCCTGGTCGAACTCGCGGGCCGCCTTGGCCGCGAAGTACTGTTCGAGCTTCTGCGGATCGTCCAGCGTCTCCTGCAAGCGGCGGGCCTGCTCTTGGTATTTGCGCGCCTCGGGATCTGTGGGAACAGACGCGGGCGGGCTGGCGGTGACCATGGGGGCGGTAGCTACGGGGGTGAGCGGCGCCGATGCGGCCGGCCGCCCGAACATTGCGGCCGCCCGCTCCGCCTCCCGAGCCTTGAGCGCGCGGTCGGCCGCGAACGTGCCGCCGGCCGCCACCAGGCTGCCCAGAGCCCAGCCCACCGCGGCCAAGCGGCCCTCCGGCCGACCGAGCGCCGCTCCCAGCGCGCGCGCCGACCGCCAGGCGGGGAAGAGCGCGGCCAGAGCGCCTGCGTTCAAGACGTAGGTGGCGAGGCAGAGCTTGCAAAATGCCTTGACCAGGAAGGCCTGCACGCCGAGTAAGCCGAGGTCGACGAGTAGGGCGAGCGCGAGCAGGGCGAAGGCCAATCCGGCAAAGGGATCGCGGGACTCGGGGGGAGAGAGCGCGGCGGGGACGAGGAGCAGAGCCAGGGAGAGGTAGAGAAACAGGCCGACCGCGGCCAAGGGGATCCCGGCCAGCGCCGAGTACTGACTGCGGGCCACGGTCTCGCAGCCGCTCGTGGTCCCGTCGCCGCAGACCTGGTTCACGGCCGCGACCGCCAGATCCTCCCCGTGATGTTGGAAGAGGAGAAGGCTCGAGAGGATGGCCCCCGCCACGCAGAGCAGCACGGCCACCGCCAGCCTCGTCGTCGCATTCGTTCCCAAGCCCACCTCCCGCGGCCGAATCTAGCCCACGCTCGTCCCCGCGCGCAAGCCGCGTCGGTCCGCTAAACTCTGGGCCATGAGGAGCGAGGCGCGCCCCCGGGTCCTGATCCTGGGCGGAGGATTCGGCGGCCTGGCCGCCGCCCGCGCCCTCGCGAGCGCCCCCGTCGATGTCCTGCTCCTGGACCGGACCAACCATCACCTCTTCCAGCCCCTTCTCTACCAGGTGGCGACGGCCGGGCTCTCCCCGGCCGAGATCGCCTCCCCCATCCGCCGTATCCTCTGGAGACAGGCGAACGCACGGGTGGAGCTGGCGGAAGCCACCGGTATCGACCCCGTAGCCCGACGCGTGCGCCTCCTCGACGGCGAGGTGTCCTACGACTACTTGGTTCTGGCCACGGGAACCACCCACTCCTACTTCGGTCACGCGGATTGGATGCCCCACGCGCCCGGCCTCAAGAGCCTTGACGAGGCCCTCGACATCAGGCGGCGCGTGCTCTTGGCCTTCGAGGAGGCGGAACGCGAGCTCGTGGTGGAGAGGCGGCGTTCGTGGCTGACTTTCGTGGTGATCGGGGGAGGGCCCACCGGAGTGGAGATGACGGGAGCCCTCGCCGAGGTCGCGCGCCACACGCTGGCCCGGGACTTCCGGCGCATCGAGCCCGCGTCGGCGCGGGTGATCCTCGTGGAGGGGGGTCCGCGGGTGCTTCCCGCCTACCCCCCTGATCTGTCCGCCAAGGCGGCCCGGCAGCTGGAGGCGCTGGGGGCGCAGGTCAGGACGGGAACCATGGTGACGGGGGTGGACGCCGAGGGCGTCCAGCTCGGCCCCGAGCGCATTGCCGCTCGCACCGTGGTGTGGGCGGCGGGGGTCCAGGCCTCGCCCCTGGCCCGCGACCTGGGCGGGCCCCTCGACCGCGCGGGGCGCGTCAAGGTCAGGGGGGACCTCACCCTCCCGGATCGGCAGGAGGTCTTCGTGATCGGGGACCTGGTGGCGCTCGAACAGGACGGTTTGCCTATCCCGGGCGTCGCCCCCGCCGCCATCCAAATGGGGCGCCACGCCGGCCGCAACATCTCTCGCTCCCTGCGCGGGCAGCCCCTCCTGCCCTTCCGCTACGTGGACAAGGGCTCGCTCGCCACCATCGGGCGCTGCGCGGCGGTGGCGGCGATTGGCCCGCTCAAGCTCTCTGGGTTCGCGGCTTGGATCGCTTGGCTGGGCATCCATATCTTCTTTCTCATCGGCTTTAGGAACCGCTTCGTGGTCATGTTCACCTGGGCCTGGGCTTACCTCACCTACCAGCGCAGCGCGCGCCTCATCCTCGGGCGGAGCAAGGGCTAGCCGAGATCAGCTAGAATGCGCCGCTGGCAAGCACGCCGCCACCTTCTTGAACGGGGATCCGCGGAAAGCGGGAACTTTGAGCCCTTCCCGGTCGTATCGCTCCCTCGTATACGTGTCCAACCCCGGTCCCTAGAGAGGATGCTGCCTGTGATCAAGAAGCTCGTGGCCTGGCCGCTTGCCACCCTGACTCTCGCCGTGGCGCCGACCGGCTCCGCGGAGCCCGTCTCCACGCCCGCCGGGGCCGCGTCCACGTTCGACCTGACCGCCCTCGACCGAAGCGTGGATGCGTGCACCGATTTCTACCGGTTCGCCTGTGGCGGCTGGTTGGCCAAGAACCCCGTCCCCGCCGAGGAGTCGCGGTGGGGCCGCTTCAACGAATTGGAGGAGCGCAACCGGGCCACCCTGCGGGGGATCCTCGAGAAGGCTTCCCCGGACACCCCGGGCCGAGACCCACTGGACCAGAAGATCGGCGACTACTACGCGAGCTGCATGGACGAGGGCGGCATCGAGGCCAAGGGTGCTTCTCCCCTGAGGCCGGAGCAAGAGCTGATCGCCGCCGTCACGACCAAGCCCGCCCTCGCGGGAGTGGTGGCGCACCTCCACCGGCAGGGCGTCAACGTCCTCTTCTCATTCGCCTCGAACCAGGACTTCAAGGACGCCAGCGCGGTCATCGCGGAGGCGGACCAGGGGGGGTTGGGCCTGCCCGACCGCGACTACTACTTCCGGGAGGACGCCAAGTCCGCTGAGATCCGGACCCAGTATCTTGCCCACGTGAAGAAGATGCTGGGGCTGCTGGGGGACAAACCCGAGGCGGCCGAGCGCGGGGCGAAGGCGGTCATGGACATCGAGACCGCCCTCGCCCGGGCTTCCCTGGACGTGGTGTCACGACGCGATCCCGCCAAGATTTACCACAAGATGGAGCGGGGAAAGCTGGTGGCCTTATGCCCCGCCTTCGACTGGAGCCGCTATCTCCAAGGCGTCAATGCCCCGCCCCTCCAGAGCCTGAACGTGGCCGTGCCAGACTTCTTCAAGGGCTTGGACGAGCTTCTGCCAAATGTCCCCCTCGAGGACCTGAAGACCTACCTGCGCTGGCAGCTCGTCCACGCCTCCGCCCCCGTCTTGCCCGCCGCCTTCGTGAACGAGAATTTTGCCTTCTTCGGCAAGGTCCTGACCGGCGCCACCGAGCTGCGCCCGCGCTGGAAGCGCTGCACGGACTTCACGGACAGCGATCTTGGCGAGGCCCTGGGACGGCGCTACGTCGAGCAAACCTTCGGGGCCAAGGGCAAGGAGCGGACGATCGCGATGGTGGCGGCCCTCGAAAAGGCCCTCGCCCGCGACATCCAGGAGCTGACCTGGATGACCGAGCCCACGAAGAAAGAGGCCCTGAAGAAGCTGGCCGCGGTTGCCAACAAGATCGGCTACCCGGACCGCTGGCGAGACTACGGCAGCCTAAAGATCGTAAGGGGCGACGCCCTCGGCAACTCCCTGCGGAGCAACGCCTTCGAACTTCAGCGGAGGCTGGCCAAGATCGGTCAGCCCGTGGATCGCCAGGAGTGGCTCATGACTCCTCCCACCGTCAACGCCTACTACAACCCCCTGATGAACGACATCAATTTCCCCGCCGGCATACTGCAGCCGCCCTTCTTTGACAACGCCGTCGACGACGCCATCAACTTCGGGGCCATCGGAGCCGTCATCGGGCACGAGCTGACCCACGGCTTCGACGACCAGGGCCGACAGTTCGGGCCCACCGGGAACCTGCAGGACTGGTGGAAGGAGGAGGACGCGCGGGAGTTCGAGAAGCGCTCCGGGTGCGTGGCCGACCAATACTCCGGCTACACGGCGGTCGCGGACGTGAAAGTCAACGGCCGGCTCACCCTTGGCGAGAACGTGGCCGACAACGGCGGCGTGCGCATCGCCTACAAGGCGCTCCACGACGTGCTCGCGGCTCGGGAGCCGGCGCTCACGGACGGGTTCACCGCCGACCAGCGCCTCTTCCTGGGCTGGGGGCAGATCTGGTGCGCGAACCAGCGGGACGAGATCACCCGCCTCTTGGCCCAGACCGACCCCCATTCCCCGCCCTCAGACCGCGTGAATGGCGTGGTCTCCAACATGCCCGAGTTCGCCAAGGCCTTCGGCTGCAAGGCGGGGGCGTCCATGGTCCGGGAGAACGCTTGCCGAGTCTGGTGAGCGGTCCGGCCCCGGGAAGAGAGAGGAGGACCTCGATGCGTGGCGGATGGCTCTTGTCCGTGCTCGCCCTTGGTGTGGCGGCCCCGGCCCCCGCGGCCACGAAGGCGGCCGAATGGCGGATCCCGGTGGAAGTGAAGAAGCTCGCCAACGGGCTCACGGTGGTGGTCTCGGAAGACCACACGAGCCCGACCTTCGGGCTCTCGATCGTCTACGGGATCGGGTTCCGTTTGGAGCCGAAAGGCCGGACCGGCTTCGCCCACCTCTTCGAACACTTGATGTTCGAGGGCACGCCCGCGGCCCCCAAAGGAGTGATGGACAGCGTCATCGAGGGCGGGGGGGGCGTCCTGAACGGATCCACGCGCTACGACTACACCAACTACATCTCCTCCGCGCCCGTCTCCGCCTTAGACCCCATCCTGTGGATCGAGGCGGACCGGATGAAGACCCTGGATTTCTCGGAGAAGAACCTCGCCAACCAGCGGGATGTGGTCAAGGAGGAGATCCGGGTCAACGTCAAGAACCGGCCCTACGGCCTCTTTTTCTGGACCGACGTCGCAGGCAAGGCCTTCGACAAGTGGGAGAACGCCCACGACGGGTACGGCTCCTTCGCGGACCTGGACGCGGCCACCCTGGCCGACGTGGAGTCGTTCTTCCACACCTATTACGCCCCCAACAACGCGGTGCTCGCGATCACGGGGGACCTGGTACCGGGGGAGGTCTTCGCGAAGGCCGAAAAGTACTTCGGCAGCGTCCCCTCCCGCCCCACGCCCAAGCCCCCCGATGTCTCCGAGGGCCTGAACACCGCCGAGCGCACCTTGGAGGAGACGGATCCCCTGGCCAAAGTCCCGGCGCTCGCCGTGGGCTGGAAGATGCCGGCCCGGGGCAGCCTCGACCATGTGCCCGCAGCCGTCCTGGCCCAGATCCTGGTGGGGGGGGAGGCGTCCCGCTTATACCAGGGGCTGGTCAAGGGGAAGGAGCTCCTGCTTCAGGTGCAGGGCGGCCTCAACTGGCCCCTGGGCACCCCCTGGAACTTCGGGGGCCCCACCCTCACCACCATCTTCGCTCTCTACAAGCCCACCACCACCGCCCGCGCGGTGGTGGATGCTATGGAGGGCGAGATCCAGAAGCTCGTGACGTTAGGGGTCCCGGCCGAGGAGCTGGCGCGCACAAAAACCAAGATGCGGTCGGATTTCTACGCCGGCCTGGAGCCCCTGATCAACCGAGCCGACGCCCTCGCTCTGGCCCAGCTGATCACGGGAAGAGCGGCTTCCCTCAACGAGATCCCCGGGCAGATCCAGGCCGTGACCGCGGCGGATGTTCAGCGGGCGGCCGGGACGTACTTCAAGGTCTCCAACCGGACGGTGGTGGACCGCCGGCCTGCGGCCCCCCCCGCTGCTCAGAAAGAGACGAGGTAGGACCATGGCAAGACGCCTCGCCGTCCTGTTCACTCTCCTGGCCGCGCCCGCGGCTCTCAGGGCGGCCGAGAAACCGCTCTCCCTGCCCAAGGACCTGCCTCCCTACGGAGAGGACCGGCCCCTGCCCGTGCCCGCCCTCGACCAATCGCGGCTGCCCGGGGGGCTCACCATCTGGCTCGTGAAGCGCCCCGGCATTCCCCGCCTGACCGCGGTGCTGGTCACGCGGGGCGGCACCGCCGCCGATCCCGCGGGCCGGGAGGGGGTGGCCCAGGTCCTGGCCGACACGATCAAAGAGGGTACGACCACCCGCACCTCCAAGCGGATCGCCGAAGAGCTGCAGTCGGTCGGAGGCGAGATCGGGAGCTCGGCCTCGGATGACGCGATCTTCCTCACCGTGGACGGCCTGTCCTCGGGCGCCGCGACCCTCCTGGAGATCCTGGCCGACGTGGCCCAGCACGCCTCCTTCCCGGCCGCGGAGGTGGAGCTGGCCAGGAACAACGCCATCCAGGGCCTGCTGGCGCGCGAGTCCACCCCCGAGTTCTTGGCCGAGAAGGCCTTCGCCCGGGCCGTCTACGGCGACCATCCCTACCGGGTGGTGGCGCCCACCCGGGAGACGCTGGGCCTGGTCACCCCCGAGCTCTTGAAAGCGGAGTTTTCCCGCCGCTTCCGTCCCGAGCGCTCGCTTCTGGTCGTGGTCGGGGACCTGGACCCCGCGGCGGTGTCTGCGCTACTGGCCCGGAGCCTCGCGGGCTGGAAAGGAGCGGGCGAGGCACCACCCGCCACCCCTCCCTCTCCGGGGGCCGGCGGCCGTCGGATCTATGTCGTGAACCGGCCGGGCTCCGTCCAGTCCCTGATCCTGGCCGGCCGACCAACCGTCACCGCGACCGATCCCCAGTACTACCCCCTGCTCGTCGCCAACACCATCTTCTCGGGCTCTTTCAGCAGCCGCCTGGTCAAGAACATCCGCGAGGACAAGGGCTACACCTACTCGCCCCGGGGGGCGGTGGTGGCCCGGGAGGAGGGCGGCCTCGTGCGGGTGCGCGCCGACGTGCGCAACGAGGTGACCGGCGCCTCCACCCTGGAGATCTTCTACGAGCTCGATCGCATGGGGGCCACCAGCCCCACCGCGGACGAGCTCAGCCGCGCCAAGCGCTATCAGGCCGGCCTCTACCTGCTGCGCAACCAGATCCAGGGGGCGGTGGCCCGCACTCTGGCCACGAACTGGGTCAACGGCCTGCCTCCCCAAGCCCTCGGCGAGTTCGTGACCCGGATCAACGCGGTGAGCGCGGATGAGGTGCGGAAGGCGGGGCAGTCCTTCTACCCCTCCGTCACCCAGACCGTGGTCGTGGTGGGCGACGAGGCGAAGATCAAGGCGGAGATGGCGCAGTTCGGTCCCTTGACCACGGTCCAGCCCTAGACGCGGTCGAGGTGGGCCGCTTCCGCGTCCCCCATCTCCACGCCCGTCCGGAAGTACTCGCGCCAGCGGCGGGTCACGGTCCGCGCCGTCTCGGGGTCGCCGCTGAGCTCCTTCGGAAAGGACGGCTTCCGGCGGGCGTCCAGGAGCACCGGGGCCTCGTAGCCCAGGTGGTGGCGGAGCACGCGCACCGAAGCCGCGTGGATGTCGGCCGCGGGCTCGAAGCGGGTGAAGGTGGTCCAGAGGAAATTCATGGGGCTGGCCGCGGCCCGTTTGGGCTCGTCGGTGAGGACGAGGAGGGGCCAACCCCGGAAGGCGGGATGGGCGGCCAGGCGCTCACCGGCCTTGGGGTCGGTGGCGTGGGGGGGGCCTCCCACGACCAGGCAGCCTCCACAGAAGACCCGCACGTCCGTCACCTCGGGGGGCGGGGGTGGGGAGGGCCGGAACTCGCGGGGCAGGTCGCGCACGGGATCTCCCAAGCCCAGCCAGACGCCCTTGGAGCCCTCGTTCACCCGGGGCCCCGTGTAGTCGAGGGTGTCCATGGAGAGGTTGGCAAAGACATAGAGATCGGTGGCGGGGTTCGTGCGGCAGAGCACGTGCTCGAGCGTCTTCCGGAAGTCCCGGAGGTCCACCGGGCGGTCGGTCACGAAGAGGAATTTCGTGAGGGAGAGCTGGCCCTCGCCCAGGATGCGGAAGGCGGAAGCCATGGCCTCCCGCGGGTAGCGCTGCTTCACCACCGCCGCGGCCAGGGAGTGGTAGCCGGTCTCGCCGTAGGACCAAAGGTGGCTGACCGCGGGCATGACCAGGGGGAAGAGCGGGGAGAGCAGGTCCTGCAGGAGGTCGCCGATGTAGAAGTCCTCCTGCCGGGGCTTGCCCACGACCGTGGCCGGGTAGATCGCGTCCCGGCGACGGGCGAGGTGATCCACGCGGAAGACGGGGTAGTCGTGCCGCAGCGAGTAGTAGCCGTAGTGGTCGCCGAAAGGCCCCTCGGGCGAGCGTTCCCGAGGGGGAACGTGACCCACGAGCGCGAACTCGGCGTTGGCCACGAGCGGGTGGGGGCCGGGACCTGGGCAGAGCCTCAGCCGTTCGCCTAGGAGGAGCGAGGCCAGCATCAGCTCGGGCACGTTCTCGGGCAGGGGGGCGACCGCGGCCAGGATGAGGGCCGGCGGCCCCCCCAGAAACACGGTCACGGGCAACGGCTGGTCCCGCGCCTCCGCGGCCGCGTAGTGGAAGCCCCCGCCCTTGCCGATCTGCCAATGCATGCCCGTGCGGCGGGGGTCGTGGACGTGCAAGCGGTAGATGCCGAGGTTGTGCCCCTTTCCCTCCGGGTGCTCGGTGTAGACGAGGGGCAGGGTGACGAACGGCCCCCCGTCCTCCGGCCAGCAGGTGAGGATGGGAAGACGGTCCAGCCGCACGTCGCTCGTGACCACGTCGAGGACGGGGCCCGAGCGCCCGCGCCCCAGGCCGATGCGCCAGGCCTCGCGGGCCAGGTCCCGGGCCTCCCAGAGGGCCGCCAAGCGGGGCGGCACCAGCCGCTCGGCCAGCTGGACGAGGCGCTCGATCAACCGCCGCGGCCTGCGGCCGAAGGCCATTTCCGCCCGGCGCGCGGTGCCGAAGAGGTTGGTGGTGAGCGGGAAGTCCGCCCCCTTGACGTTCGTGAAGAGAAGCGCCGGACCGCCGGCCGCGATCACCCGGCGATGGATCTCGGCCGCCTCCAGCCTCGCGTCGACCGGCGCCTCCACCACCGCGAGGTCGCCCTCCCGCCGGAGCTGGTCCAGAAACGCGCGCAGATCGGGGAAGTGGGGCTCGTTCACGATCGGGGGCTCATCGGAGCGCTTGACCCGAACGGGACCCCCGGCAGCCGGTTGCGACCGAGCCGAGGCTGCCCAGGGCTATTGGACCCGACTCGGCGTCGGTCGGTGGTAGGGTGAGATCCTGACTCGCCCACATGACGGGCGCTACGGCCAGGAGGGCCGAAGGTAAAGCACGTGGAGCGTCGAGACCCCCGCCGACGTTTGGCGGACGCCGCGGGAAGCGTGAATGGCAAGTTCAGGACGCCGACTCCGAGACGAAGCGAGTGACCTCGGGCAGACTACGGGCGGGGACCGGCTCCCGTCAAATCGTTCGGACCCCAGGAAGCGAGATGCCGGAGCTGCCGGAAGTCGAGAATGCCCGCCGCCGGGCGTCGCGGGTACTCCGCGGACGTCGCATCGCGCGGGTGGCCGTCGTCGAAGACCCGATTGTCTACGCGGGCGTCCGCCCCCGCGACTTCGCGGCCGCGCTCTCCGGCCGCCGCGTGGAAGCGGTGGGGCGCAAGGGCAAGCACCTCTGGCTGGAGCTGGACCGACGCCCATGGCCACTCTTCCACTTCGGCATGACGGGTTCCTTCGAGATCTACGCCCTGGGGCGCGAGCGGCCCCGCTTCTGGAAGGTCGAGCTCACCACCGAGGAGGGCGTCTGCCTAGCCATGCCCGACGCTCGCCGCTTCGGGCGGATCCGCCTGCAGCAGGAGCCCGAGCGGGACTCCCCCCTTCGCGACCTGGGTTTCGACCCCCTCCTGGGCCTGCCCGAGGCCGTGGCACTGGGAGCGTTGCTGGCCCGGCGCCGGGCTCCGATCAAGGCCGTGCTCCTGGACCAAGGGGTGTTCGCGGGGGTCGGGAACTGGATCGCGGACGAGGTCCTGTTCCAGGCCCGCATCCGGCCTCACCGTCCGGCCGCCGATCTCCGCCCCCCGGAGGTGCGTCGGCTCCGCTCGCGGCTGCTTGCGATCGTCACCCGGGCGGTGGCGGTGGGGGCCGACTCCGACCGCTTCCCCCGCACCTGGCTCTTCCACTACCGCTGGGGGAAGGAGGAGGGGGCCCGCACTGCACACGCGGAGAGAATCGTCCACGAGACCATTGGCGGTCGCACCACGGCCTGGGTTCCCGCCCGTCAGCGCTGAGGCCGCGGCCCGCTCCGGTACGCGTCCACGATCCCGTAGACCCAAAGGGCGGTCAGGAGGAGGGTGAAGCCGACGAAGAAGCCCCCGTTCCGCCGCTGGACTTCCTCCACCATCGCCAAGACGGAGAGGGGATCGAAGGTGGCCATGTCCTCGGGCAGGCCGCCCAGGACCTCCCTCACGAGGCGCACGATTAGCCAGATGGCCGAGATCAACGTGGCCCCTATCAGGAGGACGCCCTTCCCGTACTCGCGGTTGTGGATTTGGCCCGCTCCCGGGCAGACGAGCCCGGAGAGCAAGGCCGCGCGGAGCGGCCGGCTCCGGGCCGGTAGCTTCGCCGCGGCCGGTGCGGCCAGGCGGGCCAGGACCCGTCGGGTCAGGGCCTCTGCCCCCTCGGCCCGGCCCCCGGCCAGGAACAACCGGGGTCCGGTCTCGGCGGGGGCCCACCCGGGAGGCCGGGCGACTACGTGCACGTGCAGGTGGGGGAGGACTTCGGCGAAGAGCGAGACGTAGACCTTTTCGCAGGACGTCTCCGCCCTGAGCGCCGCCGCCACCTGGGCCAGGAGCGGCCCGAGCAAGGAGAGCTCTTCCGCCCGGAGAGCGTCGATCTGTTCCACGTGCCGGGCGGGGGCCACCACCAGCCAGCCGGGCACCGGTCCCCCCTCCGGAATCGCGTGGACCACGAACGGCCCCCGCCGGAGCATCCCACCCGGCGCGGGGGCTCCCCTGACGATCCGGCACTCCGAACAGTCGCGTACGGGCTCGCTCAAGGGGAGACCAGAGCGAAGGTCCGCATCGAGAGGCTGCCGTAGTGCCAGCCCTCGTAGACCGTGGCCACGCCGTCGCCCTTGGCGCGGCTCCCCAGCACGAAGAAGGTCGGGTCGAAATGCTCGCTGGTGGGGACGGCGAGGGCTGCCTGGGGGGCCATCTGGCGATAGGCCTTGATGGCCTCGATGTCCATGCCGAGGAGACGTTCCCGCATCCACTCGTCGAAGGCCCGGGCCCACTCCTCGGCGGGGGCGGCCTTGTCGTCGAGGCGCATGCGGCCGAGGTTGTGGACGATGCCCCCGCTGCCGAGGAGGAGGACGCTCCGCTCGCGGAGGGGGGCCAGGGCCTGCCCGACGGCCAAAAGCGCCTCCGGCTCTCTGAGCCGCGGAAGGGAGACCTCCACCACGGGCGTCCGCGCCTCGGGGAAGGCGATGCGGAGGGGGACCCAGAGCCCGTGGTCCCAGCCCCGCGAAGGCTCGAGGGCCGGGCTGAGACCCGCCCCGGTGAGCAGGCCCGCGACCTCGCGCCCGAGCGCCGGTGCGCCCGGAGCGGGGTAGGTCAGGCGGTAGAGCGCGTCCGGGAAGCCGGAGAAGTCATAGATGAGCGGCGGCCGGGGGTTCACGTTGACGCGGACGGGCCCGGAATCCTCCCAGTGGGCGGACACCACCACGATTGCGGTGGGGGAAGGGAGGCCGGTGGCGAAGCCGCGCAGGGCGCGGGTGTAGTCGTCCTCCTCCAGAGCAATGCTGGGGGCGCCGTGGGAAATGAAGAGGGCGGGGAAGCGCGCCAATTCTCAGACCCTCCGGCCCGCCACGTCCTGGGGTGTTGGCTGCTTGTGGCCGAGCACGGGGTGCGGCTTGTAGGGGGCCTCCAGCCGCGCGATCTCCTCCTCGCTGAGGCTCACCGCCACCGCGGCCGCGGCCTCGTCCAGATGCTCGATCCGGGTGGCCCCGATGATCGGCGCCGCCACCCCCGGCCTCGAGAGCAGCCAGGCCAGGGCGACCTGGGCGGGCTTGAGGCCCCGCGCACGGGCTACTTCCTGCACCGCGTCCAGCACGTCGAAGTCCTCGCTGCGGAAGTAAAGCTTGTCCGCGAAGTCGTCGGAGCGGGCGCGGGCAGTGTCCTTCTGTCCATCGCGAGTGCGATTGCCGGTCAGGAATCCGCGGGCGAGAGGGCTCCAGGGCATAAGGCCCACCCCCTGGTCCAGGCAGAGGGGGATCATCTCCCGCTCCTCCTCCCGGTAGACCAGGTTGTAGTGGTTCTGCATGGAGACAAACCGGTGGCCGAGGTTGCGGGCGGCGGCGTGGAGGGCCCCCGCGAACTGCCAGGCGGCCATGCTGCTCGCCCCCAGATACCGCACCTTGCCCGCGCGCACGAGCGCGTCCAGGGCCTCCATGGTCTCCTCCGTGGGCGTGGCGGGGTCCCAGCGGTGGGTCTGGTAGAGGTCGATGAAATCTACCCCCAGCCGGCGCAGGGACGCGTCGCAGGCTTCCAGAATGTGCTTCCGAGAGAGCCCGCTTCGGTTTGCACCCTTCTCTACGGGGAAGAAGACCTTGGTGGCCAGCACGTAGTCGTGGCGGGAGGCCAGCGCCTTGAGCATCCGGCCCGTGACCTCCTCGCTCCGACCAAGGGAGTACATATCGGCGGTGTCGAAGAAGTTGATGCCGAGGTCGAAAGCCTTGCGGAAGTGGGGGCGCGAAGACTCCTCGTCCAGGACCCAGGGCCGCCAGCCGGGATCGCCGTAGCTCATGCAGCCCAGGCAGAGCCGCGAGACCTCGAGACCGCTACGACCGAGCCGAATGGTGTCCATGGGCCCTCACTTCTTCAGCTTGGCGCGCCGGCCGCTGGGGCCTCAGGAACGGGGCCGCGAGCGGGCCGGCTCGGGGGGCGTCCGCCGGGTCGCGGGGGGCGGCCGCTGCGCGAAGAAGCGGCGGCAAGTGTCTTCGAACCGCCCCCGAAGGGTGAGCCCGGCCTCTCCCGGGAGGGGGCCCAAGCGGCGCCAGGCCGCCTGCGCCGACTCCACCTCTTGCTGGGCGGCCTGCCATCTGGCCTCCACGGCGGCGTGGCCGCCGATCGTGTTGGAGGCGAGGGCGTTGCGCAACCGCTGGGCGAGGTCGGCCCCCGAAGGGTCCCCCCCTGCGGGTTGAAGCTCTTCCAGGAGGCGCTCCACGCGCGCGCAGAGCTTCTCCATCTTCCGGCGGTTGGCTTCCGGATCCAGGTCGGTCCCCGCGAAGCTCTGGGGGTGGGCGAGCACTACGCGGTCCCGGGCCTCCGCGAAGCGAGCGGAGAGGGGGGCCAGGGCCTCGGGCGTGGCGGGGGCCGCCTGCCGCCAAGCGACCTGCACCGCTTGCACGCGCACCCCGAGGTCCTCGGGAGCCTCCGCCGCGGCCAGCGCCTCGAGCTCCGCGCAAAGGGCCTCGCGCGCGGTCAGCCCGGCCGCCTGCTCCAGCTCCTCCCGGTGTTTGTAGCGTTCGAAGAAGCGGTCGGCGGCCCCGCGGAACCGCGCCCAGACGGCCTCGGACTTGTTCTTTCGCACCGGTCCGATCGCCTTCCACTGCGCCTGCAGCTGCCGGACCTCCGCCGCCGTCTTCTCCCATTCCGTGGACTCGGCCAGGGCCTCCGCCCGCGTGCAGAGCTCCTCCTTCTTCTCGAGATTGGCCCCCCATTCGCGGGTCCGCTGCTCCCGGTTCTCCTGGCGGCGGGTGAAGAATCGATCGCAGGGCTTGCGGAAGCGCTCCCAGAGCGCCTTGGCCCGGGTGCGGGAGGCGGGGCCGATGGCCTTCCATTCCGCCTGCAAGGCCTTGATCTCCTCCGCCGTCTTCAGCCAGTCCGTGGACTCGGCCAGGGCCTCCGCGCGCGCGCAGAGCGCCTCCTTCTTGGCTAGGTTCTCCGCTTGCTCCTCGGCCAGCCGGGCGAAATAGGCGTCGCAACGGGCCTTCACCTCATCGCGTGCGGCCTTGAAGCGGGCCCAGAGGGCCTCCCCTTGCTCCTTGGGGGCTTGCGCGGCCTGCTTCCAGCGGGCGTCCAGCTCGTGCAGCGCGCGCGCCGCTGCCTCCAGGTCCGCCTCCGCTCGCAGCGCCTCCGCGCGTACGGTCAGCTCCTCCTGGACCCCTACGTTGGCCCAGCGCTTCCACTCCTCGTCCTCGCGGAGCTCCTGGAGCCGCCGGTAGAGGGCCTTGCGCACCAATCCCAATCGGGCGCTCAGCGTCTCGCGATCGCGGCGGGAGGGAAGGGGCCCGGGGTCCTCCAGGGCTTGCTTGGCCTCGCGGGAGGCGCGGTCCGCCTCTTTCAGGGTGAGGCGCTCGCTCTGGGCCAGGCCTTCGCAACGCGCGCAGAGGGCCTCCAGCCGGGCCAAGTTTTCTTTCTCCCGTCCCTCCCGTTCCGCCCTTACCTCCGCTTCCCGCGCGCGGAGCCGCGCGGCGGCCCGGTCGAAGCGCGTTTGGAGAGCCTCCCCGCCCGCAGGCGGCGGCAGGGCATGCCATTTCTGCTGCAGCGCGGCCAGGCCGCTCCTGGCCCCGGCGAGGTCGGCCGACTCGGCGAGGCCCTCCGCCTCCGCGACGAGCTCCCCTCCGCGGACGAGGAGGGTCTGGGCCTCCGTCCAGGCCCGGTGCCGCTCCCGGCACGCCTCTGCGGCCTCCTCGAAACGGCGGTCGAGGGCCTCCTTTTCCGCCCCCGCCGCGGGGGGGAGGGCGGCCCACGCCGCGCGGGCCTCCTCCAGGATGCGCAGAGCATCGGGACCTTTCGAGGATTCCAGGGACGCGCAGAGGGCACTGCGCGCTCCCCGCTCTCCCGCCCGCTCCTGCTGCCGGCGCTCCTCGCGCAGGCGCGCCTCCTCGAACCGCTCCCGCTGCCGCTGTTCCTCCTCCTCGTTGACGGCCTCCGGCGGAGGGAGGGGGGGCGGGGGAGCGAGGGACTCGAGCCGGGCGCGGGCGCGGCGGGCGACCGCGCCCACCTTGGCCCGGGCCGCGATTGCGGTCAGGGCCTCCCCGTCCGCCACCCGCTCGACCGCGGCCAGGGCCGAGGCTTTGTGTTCACCGTTCAGGGCAATCGCCGCGAGCACAGCCGGGTCCTGGATCCGGGCCACCGCCTCCAGGCGGATGGCGGGATCCTGGGCCTCGCGCACCACCCCCCCCAGGGCCTTGGCGTCCCCCAGCCGGCCAAGCGCGGCCCTCCGGGTGGACTCGAGGACGGCGGACTTGGCCACGGCGGCCAAGTGCCGGGGATCGTCGAGGGAGGCCACCGCTTCCGCACTCGCCGCTGCGTCCCTTTCGTGGATGGCAAGGCCGGCCAAGACCTCGGCCGCCTCCTCGCGGACGCCCTCGTCCCGGTCCCCGCGGGCGATGGCTCCCAGCACCGAAGCCGGGCCCAGCTTCTTAACGGCCGCGCGGCGCACGCGCGCATCCACGTCCTCGCGGGCGATGGCCTCCAGGGTGTCCCGCTCCCGGGAATCCATCCGCCGCACCGCATCCGCGCGGATCAGCGCGTCGGGGTGCTGCCATTCGGGCTTCGGCCGGAACCGATCGAGAAGGGTCATCCCTCCCGCAATATAACCCAGGCAAACTCGTCCGCGTAGCGGAGCCTCCGGGGCAGGGAGAGCGCGGGGCGGGCCCTCTTACCGGTCAGGCCCCCGCCCCCGGGGGGACTACGAGCACGATCTTCCCTATGTGGGCGCTCGACTCCATGAGCCGATGGGCGGCGGCCGCCTCGGCCAGGGGAAAGGTGGCGTGGACCACGGGAGCCACCCGCCCCGCCTCGAGAAGGGGCCAGACATGCTCTTCGAGCGCCCGCGCGATGGCCCCCTTCTGCTCGACCGTGCGCACGCGCAGGCTGCCGCCGGTCAGGGTCAGGCGTCGATGAAGGACCGCCCGCAGGTCGACCTCGGCGCGGGCCCCCCCGGGGATCGCGATTACGACCAGCCGGCCATCGAGGGCCAGGGCCTCGATGTTGCGGGGCACGTAGCCGCCGGCCACCATGTCCAGGATGACGTCCACGCCCCGCCCACCCGTCCTCTCCGCCACCACGGCCACGAAGTCCTCGGTCCTATAGTTGATGGCGCGCTCCGCGCCCAGCCGCTCGCAGGCCGCGCACTTCTCGGCCGAGCCGGCGGTCACGAGAACGCGGGCGCCGAAGGCCCGGGCCAAAGAGATGGCGGCGGTGCCGACCCCGCTGGACCCGCCGTGCACGAGCAGGGTCTCGCCCGCGGCCAGGCGCCCGCGTTCGAAGACGCTGGTCCAAACCGTGAAGAATGTCTCGGGCAGCGCCGCCGCTTGCACCATGTTGAGCCTGCGGGGCACGGGCAGGCACTGCGGGCCGGGGGCCAGGCAATACTCGGCGTAGCCACCGCCGGCCACGAGCGCGCACACCTCATCGCCGACCTGCCATTCGCCCACCCCGCTGCCCACGGCCACGATCCTGCCCGCCACCTCGAGACCGGGAAGATCGGAGGCCCCGGGCGGCGGTGGGTATTTGCCCTGGCGCTGCATGACGTCCGCCCGGTTCACGCCCGCCGCCGCCACCCGGATCAACACCTCGCCGGGTCCGGGTTGGGGCACCGGGCGCTGGCCGGGCCGCAGCGCCTCGGGGGGGCCAGGCTGGGCGATTTCGACCACGGCCATGGTGGCCCTGCCGTCGGTCACGGCTGCTTGCCGTCGAGCGCCTCGATGGTGGCCAGGGAGGGCGGCCGCTGAGCCCGCAAGCGCCGGGCCGTGGCCTCCGCCCCCCGCAGCACGCGCAGCACATTCCCCTGGGCCAACTTCTCGAGGTCCTTATCGCTCCAGCCGCGGCGGATCAGCTCCGCGAAGAGGTACGGATAGCGAGATGTGTCCTCCAGACCCTCCGGCCAGAGGTCGTTGCCGTCGTAGTCCGCTCCCAGCCCCACGTGGTCCACCCCCGCCACCTTGCGTACGTATTCGATGTGGTCGGCCACCTGGGCGATGGTCGCCGTGGGGACAACGACCGCGGCGCGCATCTCCTTGAGCAGGCGCTCGCGCTCTCCTTCGTCGGCCATGCCCTCGCTCCGCCGCTTGTACTCGGCGAAGAGCGGGGTCATGACGCGGGCCACATCTGCAGACGCGAAGGCCGCCACGAAGGCGACCATGACCACCCCCCCGTTCTCGGGCAGCCTCTGCAGGATGGGGTCGGGAACGTTGCGCGGGGTGTCGGCGAGGGCGCGGGCCGAAGAGTGGGAGAAGATGACGGGGGCCTCGGACACCCGGAGGGCGGCCGCCATCACCTCCGGGCTGACGTGGGAGAGATCCACGAGCATGCCCAGCCGGTTCATCTCCCGCACCACCTCCTCCCCGAACCTCGTGAGACCGCCGTGGCGCGGCGTGTCCTGCGCGGCATCGGCCCAGTCCAGGGTCGCGTTGTGGGTGAGGGTCATGTAGCGCACGCCCAGGTCGTAGTAGGCGCGGAGCGCACCCAGCGAGTTCTCGATCGCGTGCCCGCCCTCGATGCCCAGGAGGGAGGCCACCCGGTGGCGCTTCATGGCCTTCTCCACCTCGTCCGCGGTGAGGGCCAAGGACAGATGCTCGGGGTAGCGCGCGATGACGCGGCGAGCGATATCGATTTGCTCGAGCTGCACGCGTGCGAAGCCCCCGGCCTTGTCCTCTCCCGGGATGTAGACGGACCAGAACTGCCCGCCCACTCCGCCCGCGCGCAGGCGGGCAAGGTCTGTCTGCCCCGGGGTGGGCCGGCGGAGATCGTAGGCCTCGACGTCCCGCGGAGCGTGCTTGTCGATACGGATCGCCCAGGGAAGATCGTTGTGACCATCGATCAGCGGATGCTTCTCGAGCAGCTTGCGCGCCCGTCGGAGCGCCCCGTCCTCCTGGGCGGAAAGGAGGGTGGGGGCCAGGACCAGGAGGGCGATGGCCCGCGATAGCCTCAGGAAGCCGGCGCTGCTCACCGGGACCAGGGGAGCTTCCAGTGCTTCGGGGAGGGCGCGGGCGAAGGGGACGAGCGGGGCAGGGGCGAAGGCGACGCGGGGGGCGGGGGCGTGGGGTCGGTCCAACCGAGGACGGGCCGAATTTGCTGGGGCCGGGAGGGCAGGAAGAGAACCACCACGGCCAGGACCACGACCAGCCCGAAGGCGATGGCCAGGGCCTTTAGGTCCCAGGGAAGGCTCGACCAGGCGGGCAGCTCGGACAGCAACCCCCGGCGGGCCCGTGCGGGAGGCGCGGCCGGCGGCGGGGGGAGCTCGCCGCGGTCGGCCTGCTCCCGGGTGGTGCCGCAATGGCACACCGACACCCGGTTCGGAACCCGACGCTTGCAGCTGGGGCACGTCCAGGTCGCGGACGTCATGATAACCATCCTGTTTTGCCCGGCGGCGGCGTGTCAAGTCCGCCCCCCCCCTCATGTACCATGGCCGGGTGGCTCGTCCCCTCCCTCCCCTCCGGCAAGACCTGGATGTCATGCCGTCGCCGGTGCGGGACCGACCGGGGTTGCTCATGCGCGACCCCCTCCGCTACACCGAGGACGCGCTCATCATCCCCCCCCCTCTCGTTCCCTTCCTGAGGCTCTTCGACGGCGAGCACGACGAGTTGGACCTGGCGGAGGCCCTGGTCCGCGCCACGGGGGAGATCCAGGTCCAACGGGCCGTGCGCCACCTGGTGGACACGCTGGGAGGGGGCGGGTTTCTCGCCAACGAGACCCTAGAGCGCCTGCAGGAGGAGCGGCAGCGCGCCTTCACGGGGGCGTCGCGGAGGGAGCCGGTGCACGCGGGCACCGCCTACCCGGCGGAGCCGGCCGCGCTGGCCACCACCCTGGGCGGCTACCTGGCGGCGGGGCCGGGCCGGGGAGCGCCCGCCGACCTGCGCGGCATCGCCGCCCCCCACGTCAGCCCCGAGGGGGGATGGCGGTCGTACGGGGCCGCGTACGGGCTGCTCGGGCCCGACCTCGCGGACCGCACGTTCGTGATCCTCGGCACATCCCACTACGGCGAGCCGGGCCGTTTCGGTCTCACCCGCAAGCCCTTCGCCACGCCCCTCGGCGAGTCCCTCTCCGACCTCGAGCTGGTGGAGCGGCTGGAACGGGAGGGCGGCCGGGTCGTGCGCAGCGAGGACTACTGCCACGCGGTCGAGCACTCGATCGAGTTCCAGGTCATTTTCCTGCAGCACGTCCTCGGGCCGGAGATCCGTGTCCTCCCCATCCTGTGCGGCCCCTTCCTCCCCCGCGCCCGGCCGGAGGACGATGAGGGCGTGCGCCGCTTCCTGGACGTCCTTTCCGAGCTGGCCGTCCGTGAGGAGGACCGTCTCTTCTGGGTGCTGGGCGTGGACATGGCCCACATGGGGCGGCGCTACGGGGACGGGTTCGTGGCGAGGGCCGACGGTGGCGAGATGGCGGCGGTGGCGGAGCGGGATCGGGAGCGGATCACCCGGATCGCCAGGGGAGACGCCGGGGGCTTCTGGGACCTCGTGGAAGGGAAGGGAGACGATGACCTCAAGTGGTGCGGGGCTTCGCCCTTCTACACCTTCCTGCACGCCGCGGGACCCCTGCGCGGGGAGCTGCTTCGCTACGAGCAATGGAACATCGACCCCGAGAGCGTGGTGACGTTTGCCGGCATGGCCTTCGCGGCGCCCGGGGCCACCCTCAGCAAAGGAGCCTCATGACCAACCGAATCGCAATCCCCGCCTGGGGCCTTTGCCTGCTGGCTCTGGGCCCGGCTGGGCCCGCGCCCGCGGGCGAGGACGCGCCCCCGCCGCCCCGCCCGGTGGCGGTGGTGGGCGGCGTCCCCATCACCGCCCTCCAGCTGGAGGAGGCGATCAAGGGCCCGCTCCTGGAGCTCCGCCTTCGGGAGGACAGCCTCCGAAGCCAGGCCCTGGACGAGCTCATCACCCAAGCCCTCCTGGAACGGGAGGCGGCCGCACGGGGGATCACCCTGACCACCCTCCTCAAGACGGAGGTCGAGGAGAAGGCCACCGTGACGCCCTCTGAGGTAAAGGCCTTCTACGAGAGCAACAAAGAGCGCTTCCGGGATGAGGGAGAATCGGCGGCGCTGAAGCTGATCGATGCCGGGCTGGCGCAGCAGCGCCAGCGGGAGCGGCGGGAGGCCTTCGTTCGCGAGCTCCGCGCCAAGGCCGGCGTGCGCGTGCTTCGGGAGCCGTTGCGGCTGGCGGTGGAGCCGGGAGCGGGTGCCAGCCGCGGACCCCGAGGGGCGCGCGTGACCATCGTGGAGTTCTCGGACTTCCAATGCCCCTACTGCGCCCGCGCCCGTCTCACCCTCGATCGCCTGCGCGCTACCTACGGCGATCGGGTCCGGATGGTCTACCGCGACTTCCCCCTGCCGATGCATCCCCAAGCCGCAAAGGCGGCGGAAGCCGGAGCCTGCGCCGGGGAGCAGGGGAAGTTCTGGGAGATGCACGACCGCATTTTCGAGAACCAGGCCCGGCTCCAGCTGTCGGACCTGAAGCGCTACGCGGGGGAGCTGGGCCTGGAGGCGCAGGGTTTCGAGCAGTGCCTGGACTCGGGCCGACACGCGGCCGACTGGACGCGGGATCTGGAGGAGGGGGCGCGCTACGGGGTGTCCGCCACTCCCGCCTTCTTTATCAACGGACGGCCGCTCGTGGGAGCCATGCCCTTCGAGAGCTTCGCCCAAGTCATCGACGACGAGCTGGAGGCGACCGCGCTCAAGCCTCCAGCGAAAACGGAGTGAAGTTCGTGTCGCGGTCGAAATAGTCCTCGCTCTCTGCCCGCTTGAGGAAGTTCACGACTTTGTAGGTCAGGGGTGTCATGACGACCTCCCAGGCGACCTTCAACAGATAGTTGTCCACCAGCACGCGGAGCACGAGCTCGTTGGGCCACACGCCAAGGAAGGCAAGGGGGTAGAAGATCAGCGAGTCGACCGCCTCCCCCACGATGGTGGAGCCGATGGTTCGGCTCCAGAGCAGGCGCCCCTCGGTCCAGAGCTTCATCTTTGCGAGTACGTAGGAGTTGCAAAACTCCCCGCAGAAGTAGGCGGTGAGCGAGGCGAGCACGATCCGCCAGGTGTTGCCGAAGACGGTCTCGAAGGCGGCTTGGTGCTCCCATCCGGGTGCGGGGGGGAAGGCCAGGATGGCCCAGCTCATGAACGACGCGAAGATCAGAGCGCTGAACCCCGCCCACACCACCTTGCGCGCCCGCGCATAGCCGTAGACCTCGGTCAGCACATCCCCGAAGACGTAGCTGATGGGGAAGAAGAGCACACCCGCGCCGAAGGTGAAGCCCCAGAGGCTGGCCACCTTCGAGGCCCCGATGAGATTGGCGCAAAGCAATACGGTCACGAAGGCCGCCATGACCAGGTCGTAGTATCGATAGGCGCGGGCCGGCGGGGAGGCGTCCTGGGGCATCGCTCGACTCCTTAGGCGATCCGGAGATTGGGGGTGGCCGGTGCAGCAGCTGAACCTACGACTCCAGCGCGGGCTTCAGCCACCCGGTCACGCGGTGAGCCTGGCGTCGGTATACCGCCGCCCTCAGCTGCATCGCCCCAAGCAGACCTCGGGCGCGGTCAGCCTCAGCGCTTTGATTGCGCCACCCTTCATATTAGCGCCGCCAACTGGTCCGCGGAGAACTCCAGGATCGCCGCCGGCGTCTGGTTGAAGTCGCTATAGCGGAGCCAAGTCGGCTTGACACGCACATGGATCAGGCCTGGCCAAGCCAGTCGCTCACGGCCGTCCGGGTAAACCTCAAAATACAGCTGCCGGATGCGCTCTAGGTCCGCTCCCCTCGGTTCGTCTGCTACGCCCTCGTACTGAACCGTTTGCTCCTCCCCGGGCGTCCAGCCACCGAGGACCAGCGCGATGCGCGGATTGCGCCGCAGGTTCTGAGCCTTGCGGCTGGTTTGCAGCGTATCGAAGACCACTTCAAAGGTGTCCCCGATCGCAATGCCCACGATCGCGGCCTGCGGTGCGCCGCTCGCGGTTACCGAGGTCTGCACGGCCACGCGATGCCGCCGCAGCAACGCTAACAGCTCCACCCTGTTCATCTACTCCTCTATTCTTCATCTGCCACCCACTGGGCTTCGCGACGGATGTCAAACTACGGTCATCAATCTGGCCCGAAACGACCTCGGGCCGAGCATCGTCACTTGTCCTGGACGGCGAGGAACGGCGCGGCCTTCGTCTTCCGAACCGTTTTCAGCTTCGTTCGGCTAGCGATGTAGAGGCGTTGGCACACTGTCGGTCGCGTTTAGGTCCGTAGCGGCAGGGTTGAGCGGCGAGACTGCTACGCTTTGGCCGGCTTCGTCCGCCCAACCCTTAGTTAGCCGGCTTCTAACGCACCATCGAACACGTCCACCGTACCGCTCTCAAGAGAGTATTCTGCGCCCACGACGAGCAAGCCATCTTGTTCGATCAGCCGCTCGAGAGTCTCGGAACCATGCCGCAGCTGATTCGCCGAGGCGCGGACGTTGGCGCGGACGGCCTCCCGCGCGAGAGTGTCGAGGTCCCGCGCGAATGGTGTCGCCAAGAGGCCCTCCACGGACGGGCGAATGCGGTCGACAATGGAGCGCAGATTCCTCGATTGACCTTCGTTGGGCCGCCGGAGCTCTTCCAGGGTGGCGAGAACGGCGCCACACTGGGAATGGCCGAGGACTACGACCAACCTCGTGCCGAACCGCTCCGCAGCAAACTCCACACTGCCGATCTGTGAGGGAGCAACGATGTTCCCGGCAACGCGGATGACGAACAGGTCTCCCAGGCCTTGGTCGAACACGAGTTCTGCGGGGACGCGCGAATCGGAACATCCAAGGACGATCGCAAACGGCTGCTGGCCCGTCAGCAATTCGAGGCGCCGAGTGCGACTGGACAGACCGTCCACGCTCCCCGTGCAAGAGGCAAACCGGGTGTTTCCTTCCATCAGGCGCCCCAGTGCTTCGAGTGCCGCGGCCTTCAAGTTCGATCACCCCCGTTGCCCCGAGTAACCCCCCGATGTCACCTGCCGGGGCCACGGGTCCTTTGGTCAGTGCATCTCGTCGCTAACCGGCACCACACGCCCTTGCCCTCCTTGAGTCCGTGGCGGGAGGGGGAGGGGTCCATTCCGGACCCCAGAGAGGGACCCAATTGGACCCGACTCGTCAGCTCTACGGCGATAACTCTTGAGATTGGTGGGCGCTGTAGGATTCGAACCTACGACTTCCACCGTGTGAAGGTGGCACTCTACCGCTGAGTTAAGCGCCCATCTGCGTAGGGCAGCATAGACCCGGGCCGGACGGGAAATCAAGGGGCCGGCGCCAGAGCGGGAATCGCAACCGCCTTTCAGTGGTGGCGGCAGCGTTCCATGGGCTCGGTGCCCGCGATGAAAGCTTCTGACACCACCGTGGGACAGTACGGCGTGGCCAAGAGCCCCGTGTCCTTGTCGATGTCCACGAAGACCACGTTCTCCGAAGGCACCGGGAAGGGGCGAGGTTTGGTCCCGGCCAGGGCCCCCTTCATGAAATCCACCCAGATGGGTAGGGCGGCGCGAGCGCCGGAGAGGCCGATGGGGGTGTTGTCGTCGAAGCCCACCCAGACCACGCAGAGCAGGTCGGGCGTGTAGCCGGCAAACCAGGCGTCACGGAGGTCGTTGGTGGTGCCGGTCTTGCCCGCGGCGTCCGCGCTGAAGCCCCAAGCCCGGGCAGCGGCGGCCGTTCCCTCGTTCAGCACGGCGCGCAGCATGTTCGTCACCAGGAAGGCCGACTCCTCGTGCACCACGCGCTGCGGCGGGGGCGGCCGGTGCTGCTCTAGGGTGCGGTTCTTCTCGTCCGTCACCCGGAGCACGGTCACGGGCTCGACCTTCAGGCCGCCGTTGGCGAGGATGTTGTAGGCGGTGGCCATCTCATAAGGGGTGGCCTCGAACGAGCCCAGGGCCACCGCCGGGTAAGGCTTGATGGGGGCGCCGATGCCCAGCTTGTTCGACCAGAGATCCGCGACCCGCCCGTAGCCCACCATCTCCGCCACCTTCACCGTAGCCACATTAAGGCTCTTAGCGAGCGCCTTTCGGAGCGTGACGTTGCCGAAGTACTTATCCTCGTAGTTCTGGGGGATGTACTCCTTGTCCTCGAAGAAGAAAACCTGGGGCGCGTCCTCGACCACCGTGGCCGGGGTGATGGGGGGCAAGGCGGGATCCTCGAACGTGGCCTCGAAGGCGGTCAGGTACACGAATGGCTTGAACGTGCTGCCCGGCTGGCGGCGGGCCTGGATCACACGGTTGTACTGGCTGGCGCCATAAGAGCGCCCGCCGACGAGGGCCACCACGTGGCCGCTGGCGGGCTCGAGCGCGATCAGGCAGCCCTGAACGGGTCCGTGGTTCTTGGCCTTGACCAGTTTCTGGACGGCTTGGAGGCCGTTCTCGAGCGCATCCTGGCCCACCGCCTGGAGCTGCAGGTCCAGGGTGGTGAGGATGGAGAGGTTCTGGGTGGTCAGGTCCTTGGCGTCGTAGCGCTGGGCTATCTGGGAGCGCACGAGGTCCACGAAGTAGGGGGCCTCCGTGCTGTCAAAGGCCGTGGACTCGACCTTGAGGGTCTGGGCGAGGGCCTCCTCCATCTTGGCGGCGTCGATGAAGCCCGCCTCATTCATGGCCCGGATGACCTGGTTGCGGCGCTCGCCGGCCCGCTGGGGATGCCGATAGGGGTTGTAGGGGTTGGGGGACTGGATCATCCCCGCGATCAGCGCCGCCTCTGGGAGGGTGAGGTTCGCCACGTCCTTGTGGAAGTACATCCGGGCCGCCTCTCCCACGCCGTTGATGCTGAAAGATCCCGCCTGGCCCAGATAGACCTCGTTCAAGTAGAGCTCCAGGATGTCCTTCTTCTCCGCCCGCCGCTCGAGCACAAAGGCGAGGATGGCCTCCTGCACCTTGCGGCGCACGGTCCTTTCGGGGGTGAGGAAGAAGTTCTTGCAGAGCTGCTGGGTGATGGTGCTGCCCCCCTGGATGTAGCTCTCCGCCCGCACGTTTCGGAGGGCGGCGCCCACGATGCGAAAAGGGTCCAGGCCGGGGTGGCTGAAGAACCGGCGGTCCTCGATGGCGAGCACGGCCTTGATCAGGGGATCGGGCAGCTCTTCGTAGCGTACGAGCCGGCGCTTCTCCCGGCTCTCGTCGAAGAGATAGGTGATGAGCTCGGGCTCCAGTCCCTGCTCCGGATAACGCTTCTTCGTGCCCAGGCCTTTCATGTCCTTCAACCGGTCTTTCTCGAAGGCCACGATCAAGGGCTCGCGGGCCGCCCCCGGGATGGGGCGGGGATTGAAGGTGACGGTTTTCTCCCCCGCCACGAACTCCCCGGGGCCGGGTGCCCCCCCCGCCTTCTGCTCGTACTTGAGGCCGTTCAGGGACTTGACCAGCCCGCGCGCAGAGAGGGGCAGGCCCTCGCGAAGGACGAGGGGGCGCGCGTAGAGGCGGGAGGGCACCATCCAGCGTTCGCCCCGGAGCCGACGCTCCACGAGCACGCTGAAGCGCAAGTAGTAGTAAATGAGGGTGGAGCAGCCCACCACCACCGGCAAGGTGACCAAGGAGAGGAGGATCAGGACCAGCCGCAGCCGCTGAGGGGAGTAGACGTTCCGTGTGGGGTCGGTCATGAAGGGGCCGCGGTCCCAGTATATGACGGGAGGGTCGCGACCCGGGTGCCGCGCCCGCTACCGGCGGCGGACGGCTAGGAACACGATACCGCCGCTCTCCTCCGCGAAGGTGCGACGGTCGGCGATCTGGTCCTCGGGCAGGGAAGAGCTGAGAGCGAACATGTCGCTTGCGTTACGGTGGTTCAGATGCCAGTCCATGAAGGCTTCCATGTAACCGACGTCCTTGATTCCGTGCACGAAATTCGTCACCAGCAGGAGGCCCCCCGGGCGCGTGGTCTTGAACAGGGCCTCCGTCAACCGGGTGGCCATGAGCCGGTGCAGGTGGTCGTAGGGACCGGCGGCGTAAACGAGGTCGAAGGTTCCCAGCCGATCCGCGCTCTCGATCAGCTCGTTGACCGTGCTCTCCGCCGTCTCCACTCCCAAAGGCCCGAACTTCTCCCGCACCACACGCAAGCTGTCCGGGTCGCGGTCCACAGCCAGGAACCGGTCCACCCGTCGTTGCTTGACCGCAGAAGAGAGCTCGGCCTCCCGCAGATGGCCGCAGCCCAGGGTCATGATGCGAGAGGCGGAGATGGAGTCCGAGACCTGGTCGATCATGGTGGCCAGGATTTCCCTGCGGCGGCGGAGGGCACGGGCGGCGGGAGCGTTGCTCGTATAGTGGTAAATCTGCCGTCCCAGCGGGGTGGCATCGTCCACGTAAACGTTGACCCCCTCCGCGCCGTAAAAGAGGTCGAGAAGCACGGCGTCCCCCGGATATCCGCGGGGCTTGAAGAAAGCCCTCTCCGTGAGTGGGTCCTGGTGGACCAGGAAGCGAACGGGGTGGCCCACGCACTCGGTGCGGCAGAAGGCTTCCCAGGCCCGCGCGGGCGAGCTCTGCCGGAGGGCCCTGAGCCCGACCACCAGGCGGTCCATCCCGTCATCGACCGAATCTCCGCGCTCGATCTGCTCGTAAGCCTGATCGAGAAGGGCGCGTCCCCCGGCCAGGGCCGTCTCCATGCGCGGGGTCCTTTCTAGTCCCCGGCCATTCTATTCCCGCTTTCCGCGGCCCGAGCCACGAAAATCGCGGCCCGCCGGGCACGCCTGCCGCCGGGCGCAGTCAACCGTCTGCAAGGGGTCGACTTAGTCTGGCTCCGACGGGAAAGAAGGTCGGTCCGGGGAGTGGCTCTCCGGTTATCGCTTATTGGATAAGCCCGAGGAATCGCTGGTGGGCGTGTCCACGACTTCCAACCGCACCCGCCCCGTGCCGGGGCCGATGAGGCCGATCCGCCGGGCCGCTCCTCTCGAGACGTCGACTAGCCGCCCCTTGTGGTTGGCGAAGCGGTCGTTGACCCTCACCACCACGCTCCGGCCGGTGGAGAGCAGAGTGACCCTGACCCGGGTTCCGAAGGCCCAGTCGGAGTGGGCGACGGTCAGATCGTCCTGGTCGAAGACCTCACCGCTGGAGGTCCGCCGGCCGTGGTAGCCGGGTCCGTACCATGAGGCCGTGCCTTCGACCACCGTTCCCACGGGCGGCGTGACCGCCGTTCGCCGGGGGCTTAGGGGGGGTCGGTGATCCCCGCAGGCCGCGAGGACCAAGACCGTGACCAGGGGCAGCGCCGCCCGGCACGCCCTCACGAGATGGTGTGCACGCGCAACATGTTCGTGGCGCCCGCGCTGTGGCTCTGGCCGGCCAGCATGAGGATCGTGTCCCCCGCGGCCGCGAGACCCCGGCGCTTGAGCAACGCCTCGCCCTTCACGATCATCTCGTCCGTGGTGGCTGCGAACTCCGACTTGACGGGCACCACCCCCCACCAGAGGGCGAGGCGGCGGTAGGTCTCCTCGTGGTAGGTGATGGCGGCGATGGGCGGTCGCGGACGGAACGACGAGAGCAGGCGGGCGGTGGAACCCGACTCCGTGAAGGCCACCACGAGCTTGCACGCCAGCTCCTCCGCCACCGTGGAAGCCACGCGGGCCAGGCTCCGGGCCACGAGCGAGCCCGGGCCGCCGCCGCTCATGCGGGCCGGGCTCCCGAAGATGTAGTGCTCCTCGGTGTAGCGCGCGATGCGGGCCATGGTCTCCACGGTCTCCACCGGGTAGCGTCCGGAGGCGGTCTCCGCGGAGAGCATGATCCCGTCCGTGCCGTCCAGGATGGCGTTGGCCACGTCGGAAGCCTCGGCTCGGGTCGGCCGCGGGTTTTCGACCATGCTCTCCAGCATCTGGGTGGCGGTGATGACGACCTTGCCCGCGCCGTTGGCCATCTGGATGATCCGTTTCTGCAGGGTGGGCACCTCCTCCGTGGAGAGTTCCACCCCCAGATCGCCCCGGGCCACCATCACACCGTCCGTGGCCTCGAGGATCGAGGGCAGGTTGTCCACGGCCTCCCGCTTCTCGATCTTGGAGATCACCGGCATCGAACCCCCGTGCGAGCGGATGAGGGCTTTCGCCTCCTCGACGTCCGCGGCCTGGCGGACGAAGGAGAGGGCCACGTAGTCCACGCGGTGCTCCACGCCGAAGGCAAGATCGCGGCGATCCTTCTCCGTGAGGGCGGGGCTGGAGAGCTTGACCCCCGGCAGGTTCATTCCCTTGTGGGCCTTCAAGAGCCCGCCGTGAACGACCTCGCACTCCACGCTCTCGCCCCCGGTCTTCAAGACCTTGAGCTCGAGATTGCCATCGTCGAGGAGGATCTTGTCGCCCGGCGAGACGTCGTGGGGGAGGGGCTCGTAAGTGGTGGAGATCCTCTCCTTCGTGCCCTCCACTCTCTCATCGGTGGTGATGACCAGGCGCGCGCCCTCCCGCAGCTCGACCGCCTCGCCCCCCTTGACGTTGCCGATGCGTATCTTGGGCCCTGCGAGGTCCTGAAGGATCGCCACGGGCTGACCCAGACGGGCCCCGATCTCCCGCACCGCGTTCAGAACCTGGAGGTGCTGCTCCGGCTCGCCGTGGGAGAAGTTCAGCCGAACCACGTTGACGCCCGCCCGGACGAGGCGCTCGAGCACCTGGGGGTCGCGGGAGGCGGGGCCGATGGTGGCCACAATCTTGGTGCGCTGCATGGCCGAGTATACCCGACCCTCTCCCGGCGGGGACGGGGCGGGGCCGTTCAGATGGATCCGTGACACCTCGCTGGAGGCGACCGCAGGCTTCCTGCGATGATCGGCACGGTCGGCGCGGCGTCGGTCAAGCCCTGGCCGGGCGCGGACCCCTGGGCGCTCCCGGAGGTTTGACACTCCGTTCAGGGGAACGCTATAGTCTCCACGCTTTACCGTCGATGCACCCCTCGTCCGGGGTTCATAGAACTAGGTTTCCCGCGCTTCGAGTTCAGCAGCGAACGCCATGCCCGGCTACGCCCCTATCCTGATTCTCGGCGCGGTCACCCTGGGGTTCGCGGTCTCCACCGCGATCCTGTCGCGCCTAATCGGTCGCCCGCGTCCGGATCCCGCCAAGAACTCGGTCTACGAGTGCGGGGTGCCCGCCATCGGCACCGCGCGGGAGCGCTTCCCGATCAAGTTCTACCTGGTTTGCATGCTCTTCATCCTCTTTGACGTGGATGCGGCCTTCCTCTACCCCTGGGCACTGATCTTCCGGGATCTGGGGCTCTTCGGCCTCCTCGAGATGGGCGTGTTCATCGTCCTCATCGGGGGCGGCTTCGTCTACGCCTGGAAGGTGGGAGCCCTCGACTGGTGAGTCCGGCCTGATGGAATTCACTCCCGAGAACAAGCGGAAGTTCGACGAGATCCTCGAGCGCTATCCGGTGAAGCGTTCCGCGCTCTTGCCCGCCCTCTTCCTCGCCCAGGAGCAGTTCGGATACCTGAGCCAAGAGGCGATGGAGTACCTGGCAAGGCTGCTCGACCTCACGCCCGCCCAGGTCCACGACACCGCCAGCTACTACGCGATGTACCGCTTCCAGCCCGAGGGCCGCACGCTCCTCGAGTTTTGCACCACGCTCTCTTGCTCGCTAGGGGGGGCGGAGGGCCTGCTTCAGTCGACCTGCCGCAAGCTCGGGATCTCGGAGGGCGGCACCAGCGCGGATGGGAAGTTCACGGTCAAGCGCGTGGAGTGCCTGGCCGCCTGCGGGGGCGCGCCCGCGGTCCAGGTGGACGGGGCCTGGCTGGAAGGGGCCACGGAAGCCGACATCGACCGTGTGCTCGCGGGGGAGACGGTAAGGCGCCCATTCGTCTGGCCAAAGAGCCCGGGCGAGCACATCCTCTTCCGCAACGTCTGGAAGAAGAACTCCCAGGCCCTCGCCACCTACCAGGCGGGGGGGGGGTACGCCAACCTGAAGAAGTTCCTCTCCATGAAGCCCGAAGACATCATCGAGACGGTCAAGCGGTCCAACCTGCGCGGGCGGGGGGGGGCCGGTTTCCCGACCGGACTCAAGTGGAGCCTCCTGCCCAAGGAGAACCCCAAGCCCCGCTACCTTTGCGTCAATGCGGACGAGAGCGAGCCCGGCACCTACAAGGACCGGGTCATCATCGAGCAGGACCCCCATCAGCTCATCGAGGGCACGGTGGTCTCGTGCCACGCCATCCGTTCCCGCACCGCCTACATCTACATCCGCGGTGAGTTCCACGAGGGGGCCCGCAACCTGGAGACGGCGCTCCAGGAGGCGCGGGCCGCCGGTTACGTGGGCCGGAACATCCTCGGCACGGGGGTGGACGTGGAGGTCCATGTCCACCGGGGCGCGGGCGCCTACGAATGCGGGGAGGAGACGGCCCTCCTGGAGAGCCTCGAGGGCAAACGCGGCCAGCCCCGGATGAAGCCCCCCTTTCCCGCCAACGTGGGGCTCTACGGATGCCCCACCATCGTCAACAACGTGGAGACCCTCATCTGCGTCCCTCTCATCCTGGAGAGGGGGGCGGAGTGGTTCGCCGGCTACGGGGTGGAGAAGAACGGGGGGCCCAAGCTCTACTCCATCAGCGGCCACGTGAAGCGGCCCGGAAGCTACGAGGCGCCCATGGGCCGGATCACGCTGCGGGAGCTGATCTACGGCGACGGGTACGCGCAGGGGATCCGCGAGGGCCGGAAGCTCAAGGCGGTGGTGCCGGGCGGCTCCTCCACCCCCGTACTCACCGCGGACGAGATCGACATCGGGATGGATTTCGAGAGCGTGGCCAAGGCGGGGAGCATGCTGGGCTCCGCGGGCACGATCGTGATGGACGACTCCACGTGCATGGTCTGGGCCGCGCGCAACCTGACCTATTTCTACAAGCACGAGTCCTGCGGCAAGTGTTCCCCCTGCCGAGAGGGGACGGGCTGGTTGCTGCGGCTCCTGACCCAGATCGAGGAGGGGCAGGGAGCGGACAAGGACCTGGACACCCTCTGGCGGGTGACGGACGCCATCGCGGGCAAGACCCTCTGCCCCTTCGGGGACGCGGCGGTGGCCCCTCCCCAGTCCAACCTCAAGAAGTTCCGGGAGGAGTTCGAATACCACGTGCGCGAGAAACAGTGCTGGCGCGCGGTGGCGGGGACGTTCGAGGAGGCGAGGGCTCGACGCCTGACGGGGGTGGCGCCCTGATGGTCCCCCTGCTCTGGTGGCAAGCCCTGCTGGGCGACACGGCCAAGGTCTTCGTCATCTTCAACATCAACATGCTGACCTTCGTGCACATGACCTGGTTGGAGCGGCGGGTTCTGGCTTTCATGCAGTTCCGCCTGGGTCCCAACCGCACCGGACCCCTGGGGTTCTTCCAGCCCTACGCCGACGCCATCAAGCTCTTCTTCAAGGAAGAGACCATGCCCGCGGAGGCCAACCGCAAGGCCTTCGTGGCCGCCCCCTTGATCTCGGTCGCGGCCGCCTTCATGGCCATTGCCGTGATCCCCTACGGGCCGCCCTTCACGCTCTTCGGCCGGCAGTGGCAGCTCCAGGTGGCGGACCTCGGGGTCGGCGTGCTCTTCATCTTCGCCATCACCGCCCTGGGAGTGTACGGGGTGGTGGTGGCGGGTTGGTCCGCGAACAACAAGTTCACCCTCCTGGGCAGCCTCCGCTCCTCGGCCCAGATGTTCTCCTACGAGCTGGCGCTGGGCCTCTCCTGGGTCGGGATCATCATGCTCGCGGGCTCTTTCAAGATCGGCGACATCGTCCAGCACCAGGCAGGGTGGCTCGTCCATTGGAACATCGTCAGGCAGCCCCTGGCCTTCCTGGTCTACTTCGTGGCCGCCACTGCCGAGGTCGCCCGCATTCCCTTCGACCTCCCTGAAGGCGAGACCGAGCTGGTCGCGGGGTTCCACACCGAGTACTCGTCCATGAGCTTCGGCCTCATGCAGATCGCCGAGTACATCAACATGATCACGGTCTCGGTCCTGGCCACCGACCTCTTCCTGGGGGGCTGGTACTCGGGCTTGCCCTTCCTCCCCTCCCACGGGCTCCTGGGCTTCGTGTGGTTCGGGGCCAAGGTGTTCTTCGTGCTCTTCGTCTTCGTCTGGCTGCGGGGCACCCTTCCCCGCTTCCGCTACGACCAGCTCATGGACTTTGGCTGGAAAGTGCTGATCCCTCTCGCCGTCCTCAACATCATGGTCACCGCGGTCATGGTGACGGTCTTCGGATCATGATCGACGCCATCCTTTTTTATATGTTCGCGGGCGCCGCCCTGGGCTCCGCCCTGGTCGTGGTGGGCCAGCGGAACCCGCTCTACAGCGCCTTTGCCCTCATCCTCAACCTCTGCTCTTTGTCTGCGATCTACGGCCTCCTGGGCTCCCCCTTCATCGCCGTGCTGCAAGTGGTGGTCTACGCCGGCGCCATCATGGTTCTCTTCCTGTTCGTGCTCATGCTCTTGAACGTCAAGCGCGAGTCCCAGGAGGAGGGGAGCTGGCGCGCGCTCGCGGGCACCGCCTTCGCCCTGGCCGTGCTGCTCGTCTTCCAGGTGGGGACCGTCCTCCTCCACTGGCACCACCCGGCCCCCCCTGACTTCGACGCTTCCACGCGGAAAATGGCGGAGATCCTCTTCTCCCCCCGCTTCCTCTACGTCTTCGAGGCCACCTCGATCCTGATCCTGGCCGCGCTGGTGGGCGCGGTGGCCCTGGCCAAGAAGGATCCCTGAAATGCCCCCCGGGCCCGCCTTCTTGAACTACGCCGTCCTCCTCAGCCTGGGGCTGTTCGCGATCGGGGCGCTCGGCGTCTTCCTGCGCCGCAACGTCATCACCGTCTTCATGTGCGTGGAGCTCATGCTGAACGCGGTGAACCTGGCGTTCGTGACCTTCAGCCGGGCCTTCGGCACCCTGGACGGGCAGGTCCTGGTCTTCTTCGTGATGGTGGTGGCGGCGGCGGAGGCGGCGGTGGGCCTGGCCATCGTGATCGCCATCCACCGGCACCGCGACACCCTGGACGTGGACGCCTTCAACCTCATGAAGTGGTAGCGATGTTCGAAGATCACGCGTTGATCGTCGCGACCTTCATGATCCCCATGCTCCCCCTCTTCGGGTTCATCACCCTAGCCCTGTTCCCCCTCTTCCGGTCCATCAGCCTGGCCCTGTTCGGGGAGCGGTTCCGGAGGGACAACGACGAGTGGGGGGCCACCCTCTTGGCCTGCGCTCTCGTGCTCCTGTCCTTCGCCCTCGCGGCCTGGTCCGTGATCCGCCTCCAGGGTCTGGTGGGAGGGCCCACCGGCCTCCGCTTTGCCCAGCCCTACCTGGGCTACGAGTGGATCGAGGCCGGGGGGTTCCGGGTCTCCCTGAGCCTGCTCCTGGATCCCCTCTCCTCCGTGATGATCCTGGTCGTGACGGGGGTGGGCTCGCTCATCCACATCTACTCCCTGGGATACATGGCCCACGACGAGGACCGGGTCCGCTACTTCTCCTACTTGAACCTCTTTACGTTCTTCATGCTCCTCCTGGTCTTGGGGGGCAACCTGCCCTTGATGTTCGTGGGCTGGGAAGGGGTGGGGCTCTGCTCGTACCTCCTGATCGGGTTCTGGTTCCGCCGGAAGAGCGCCACCGATGCGGGGATGAAGGCCTTCATCGTGAACCGCATCGGCGACGTGGGCCTGCTGTTGGGCATGATCCTGGCCTACCACGCCTTCGGCAGCCTGGACCTCGTGACCATCGCCGACAACGCAAGTGCGCTCGCTCCCGAGGCCGGGGGCGAGTTCGGGGTCGTGACCCTGGTCTGCCTGCTCCTCTTCGTGGGCGCCTGCGGTAAGAGCGCGCAGATTCCCTTGCATGTCTGGCTGCCCGACGCCATGGAGGGCCCCACCCCCGTCTCCGCTCTGATCCACGCCGCCACCATGGTCACCGCGGGCGTGTATCTGGTGGCCCGCCTGGCCCCCCTCTACCATCTCTCCGCGGGCGCCCTCACGGTGGTGGCGGTGGTCGGGGGAGCCACTGCGCTCATGGCCGCCACCATTGCCCTCGTCCAGACCGACATCAAGAAGGTGCTCGCCTATTCCACCGTGAGCCAGCTCGGCTACATGTTCCTGGCCTGCGGAGTGGGAGCGTTCGGGGTGGCCATCTTCCACCTCTTCACCCACGCCTTCTTCAAAGCCTTGCTCTTCCTGGGCGCGGGCTCCGTGATCCACGCCCTGAGCGGCGAGCAGGACATGAGAAACATGGGTGGTCTGCGAGCGAAGATCCCCTGGACCTTCTGGACGTTCGTGGTGGGCACCTTGGCCATCGCCGGCATCCCCCCCTTGGCCGGCTTCTTCAGCAAGGACGAGATCCTCCGGGGGGCGCTGCTGGCGGGCAAGACCGGACTCTTCGCGCTCGGCTTCCTCACCGCCTTTCTCACCGCCTTCTACATGTCCCGGCTCATGTTCCTGACCTTCTTCGGGAGCTTCCGCGGAGGCCCGGCCGCCGAGCCCCACGTCCACGAGTCGCCCTGGACGATGCGCGGGCCGCTCGTGCTCCTGGCCGTGGGTTCGGCGGTGGGAGGGTTCGTTGCGGTGCCGGAGCTGATCCAGCCCGCCCTTCGACTCGCCCCCGCCGGGCACCACTACATGCCCTGGCTGCCCTTGCTGGCAAGCCTGAACGCCGTGGTCGGGATCGTGGCTGCCTACTACGCGTACGTGCTCTACCCCGGCCTGCCCGCGCGGGTGTCCCTGGCCTTGACCCCACTCGCGCGCCTCTTCGAGGCCAAGTACCACTTCGACGACGCCTACAACTGGCTGGTGGACCGCCTGGTGAGGGAGAGCGAGACCCTGCTCTGGAAGCGGGTCGACGGGGGGCTGATCGACGGGGCCGTGAACCGAGGAGCCGAGCTGGTGGGGGCCCTCGGGCAGAGGGTGCGCCTGGCCCAGACCGGCTACGTTCGGTCGTACGCCCTGCTCATCCTAGCGGGAGCGGTGGCCCTGCTCGGCTACCTGCTGTGGTCATGACCTTCCTGAGCCAGCACCTCCTGACCGCGCTCGTTTTCCTGCCCGTGGCGGGGGCGGCCGCCATCGCCTTCACCCGCCGGGAGGCGGAGAGAGCGCAGAAGCTGCTGGGGCTCGGGGTGTCCACCGCCGTGTTCCTCCTCTCCCTCCTCCTCGTGCGCGGCTTCGAGGCCGTTCCCGCGATGCAGTTCGTGGAGCAGCGCGCCTGGCTCCCCGCCTACGGCATCTCCTACCACCTGGGCGTGGACGGCCTCAGCCTTTGGCTGGTGGTCCTCACCGCCTTTCTGACCCCTCTCTGCCTGCTCGGCTCCTGGTCTTCGATCGACCACCGCGTGCGGGAGTTCGGGATCTTCATGCTCCTTCTGGAAGCGGGCATGATGGGCGTGTTTGTGTCCCTGGACCTCTTCCTCTTCTATGTGTTCTGGGAGGCGATGCTCATCCCCATGTACTTCCTGATCGGGATCTGGGGCCACGAGCGGAGGATTTACGCGGCGGTGAAGTTCTTCCTGTTCACGTTCGCGGGCAGCGTGCTCATGCTGGTGGCCTTCCTGGTCCTCTACCGGGCGAGCCACACCCAGACCTTCGACATCGCCACCTTGGCGCGGTTTCCCGTGGACGCGGGTCTGCAGGTTTGGCTCTTCGCGGCCTGCGCGCTGGCTTTTGCCATCAAGGTTCCCATGTGGCCGTTCCATACCTGGTTGCCCGACGCCCACGTGGAGGCCCCCACCGCGGGCTCCGTGATCCTGGCCGGGGTCCTGCTCAAGATGGGCGGGTATGGCTTCCTGCGCGTGGCCTTCCCCCTATTCCCGGCCGCCGCCCTGCGCTTTGCCCCCCTCCTCGGGGTCTTGGCCGTGATCGGGATCATCTACGGAGCGCTCGTTTCCCTGGTGCAGCCCGATCTCAAGAAGCTCGTCGCCTACTCCTCGGTTGCCCATCTTGGCTTCGTCATGCTCGGGATCGCTTCCCTCACCACCACCGCCATGGTGGGCTCGGTCTACCAGATGCTGAACCACGGCGTTTCCACGGGGGCGCTCTTCTTCCTGGTGGGCATGCTCTACGATCGGCGCCACACCCGGGTCATCGCCCAGTTCGGGGGCTTGAAGAACGTCATGCCCTGGTACGCGGCGATCTTTCTCCTCGTCTGCCTCTCCTCCATGGGCGTGCCCGGCTTCAACGGCTTCGTGGGTGAGTTCCTCATCCTCATCGGCTCCTGGCCCTTCAGCCAGCCCCTGACCGTGGTGGCCAGCTTGGGCGTGGTCCTGGCCGCGGCTTACATCCTCTGGATGGTGCAGCGGGTCCTTTACGGCGAGGTCACGAACGAGAGGAACCGCGCCCTGGCCGACCTCTCGGCCCGGGAGGCGGCGATCCTCCTTCCCCTGGTCGCCCTGGCCCTCTTCATGGGGGTGGCGAGCCCGCTTTTCACCCGGAGCATCGAGCCCTCGGTGGACAGCCTCGTTCGGCAGGTGAGACAGCATGCCGGGCCGGCCCCCCTCGCGAGCTCGGCCCTGGCCCCCGCGCCCGGCCCTCCGGGGGCGACCCGGCCGTGATGGGCACCCTGGACCTGCGGCCGCTCTTCCCGGCCTTCATCGTGGCCGTCACGGGCCTGGCCGTGCTCCTGCTCCGAGCGTTCACCCCCCCCGGTCGGCGGGCCCCCGCCGCCGAGATCTCGCTCGTCGGCCTCGGAGGGGGCTTGCTCGCGGTCATCATCGTCGCCCAGGGCGGGGGTGGGGTGGCGGTGACGGGGGGCAGCGTCACCGCGGACGACTTCGCTCTGTTCACGCAAGGGCTGATCCTGGGCATCGGCGTCCTGACCGTCCTCCTCTCGCCCTCCTATCTCAAAGCGACGGGCATGGACCGCGTCGAGTACTACGCGCTCGTCCTCTTCGCGATCGTGGGCATGCTGGGCCTCGTCTCCTGTCTGGAGCTCGTCTCGCTCTTCGTGGCCCTCGAGATCATGTCCATCGCCCTCTACGGCCTGGCCGGTTTGCAGCGCCTGCGCCCGGAGAGCCAGGAGGCGGCGCTGAAGTACTTCCTGACCGGGGCCTTCTCCTCCGCCTTTTTCCTCTACGGCGTGGCCCTCCTCTACGGCGTCGCCGGCAGCACCACCCTCGGGCAGATCGCCTCCGCGCTGAACAGGCTGCCCGCGGGAGGGGCTTCCCTTGCGGTGCTCGGAGCCGGTCTTCTGCTCGTGGGCTTCGGATTCAAGGTGGGGAGCGTGCCCTTCCATATGTGGGTCCCCGATGTCTACGAAGGAGCGCCCACCACCGTGACCGCCCTCATGTCGGCGGGGGTAAAGACGGCCGCCTTCGGCGCCCTCCTCCGGGTGTTCGCCTCCGGACTGGCCGGGCTCGCGGGAGGGTGGAAGCCGGCGGTGGCGGTGCTCGCCATCGTGACCATGGTCTTCGGCAACTTGGGGGCGCTGGCCCAGAGCAACCTGAAGCGGATGCTCGCCTACTCCTCGGTGGCCCACGCCGGCTACATGCTCACCGCCCTGGTGGCGGTCCCCGCGGTGGGGGCGGAGGCGGTGCTGTTCTACCTGGTGGCCTACGCGGCGGTGAACCTCGGGGCCTTCGGCGCCCTCGCCGCTCTGGCCGGCCAGGGGCGCGAGCCGCTCTCGCTCTCCGACGTGGCCGGCCTGGCCACCCGCCGCCCCGCCATGGCCGCCGCCCTCACCGTGTTCCTGGTCTCCCTGACCGGGGTCCCAGTCTCGGCCGGCTTCGTGGGCAAGTTCTACCTGTTCGGGGCGGCGGTGAGCGCCGGGCGCACGATTCTGGCCGTGGTGGGAGTGCTGATGAGCGTGGTCTCCGCCTACTACTACCTGCGCGTGGTCGTGGCCATGTACATGCGGGAGCCTGCGGGTGAGGACGCCTGGGGCCCCGTGAGCGCGGGCTCCGCGCTGGCCCTGGCCGTGTCGGTGGCGGTGGTCCTCGGCCTCGGCGTCTACCCGGGGCCGGTACTGGCCCTCGCCCGCCAGGCCGCGCGGTCGCTGCAGTAGAAGCGAGCCCGACACTTCCGCGGTCGGCGGGGATGCGGCCCCAGTTCGTCCCGCTCTTCACGGACGCTAAGGGGAGCCTTCCCCCGGGGGAGGCGTTGGCGGCAATGGGGGTCGAGCCCAGAGTAGAGGTTGTCCGGGAGGACATCCTCTCCGCGGTCGCGCAGCAGCTCATCCGCTCCCTGAACGCGGAGCTCTCCGACCGCTACCCCGAGGAAGGGGCCACGCATTTTCGTCTCCACGCGGAGGAGGTGGCGGAGGGACGGGGCGCCTTCCTCGTCGCTTACCTGGCGTCGACCCCCGTCGGTTGTGGCGCCGTCCGGGTCATAGGAGAGGCGGTCGGAGAGATCAAGCGGATGTACGTCTCTCCGGCCGTCCGCGGCCGGGGCGTCGGGCTCGCCGTTCTGGACGCCCTCGAGGCCGAGGCCCGCCGCCTGGGTATCCGGCGGCTGGTTCTCGAGACCGGTGTTCGCCAGCAAGAGGCGCTCGCGCTCTATGGGAGGGTCGGTTACTCGCCCATCCCCGCCTTCGGCGAGTACGTCGACTCCCCCCTGAGCGTCTGCCTGGGGAAGGATCTCTGACCTCAGACTAAGGGCAGCGCCTTCTCCGGGGGGAAGGGGAGCCGCGGGGCGCCAAACGCCACGCGAGGGCTCACGGAACGGCGCGGGGGAGCGGGGGCCGACCCTAATCCAGCCGGTCCAGGCTGCGCGGGTCCACCGCTACCCCGTGCAGATAGGTCCGCCACTCCACCTGGGGCGACACGGCCAGACCCGTCTCCCCCGAGTAGCCGACGGCGGCCCTCGCCTCCACGTGGCCGTCGGGGGCGACGTCGATCCGGGAGAGGTGGAAGAGCACGCTCAGGATCCCTTGGCCGTGGTCGAGCACGAGCGTCTGTCCCCCCAGGGCCATGGGGCCGGCGAAGAGGACGGTTCCGGAGGCGGGGGCCATGACCACCGTGCCGGGAGGAACCTCGTAGTCCAGGCCGCGGTGCTCTTCTCCGTACATCCCATCCAGCATCGACTCCACCGGGGAGCCCCCCAGCCACGTTTGGACGCCCCCGAATCCGTGGCCGTCCACCACCGTGATCGGAGGCTTGAGGGGCCCAGGCGCGTCGGGGGACTCCGTCCGCAGCAAGAGCAGGAGCTGCCGCGCGTCGTGGGTGACCGACGGCTGCTTGAGGAGCGGGCGTTTGGTCTCGGGAATCGTCACCGTGCGCGCGGGGTAGTCGCGCCGGGCGATGGTGACGGAGAGGGGAATACGCTGCCGCCCCCGTCGGGCCATGAGTTCGACGCCCAGCGTGGTCGGCCCGGGCACGGCGGTGAGGGGGATGGGCACGAGGGCCCGGGGGCCCTTGGCGGCCATGAAGAATGGGGCGCGCTGTCCGTCCACGACCGCATACGCTGCGCCCAGGGCGCCCCGCGCCTGGAGGCGGACGACGAAGAGACCCCCCGGGAAGGCCTGGCTGGAGTCGACCAGGAACGTCACCAAACCCACCCGCTTCACAATGTCCTGCGGGGAACCGGGGACGGCGAGAGCGAGGAGGGAGGGGACGACCAGGGGGAGAAGGGCGCGTCTCATCTAATCGCGTGCGATCATGCCATTCCCGCCTGACCGGTTCAACCGGTCTCGTCTGATTCGGCGGCCGCGCGCACGAGCACGGCCCGAAGCACCGGCTCGTCCTGCGGTCGTACGGTTCGCAAGTCGAGGACCAGGCGGTCGTCGGCCACCCGTGCCACGACCGGTGGCCGCCCCGCGCGCAGGGCCGCGGCCAGCCGGGCCGGCCCCAGAGCGGGATGGGCCACGGTCACGAGGGCGGTAGGGACGGCGACGGCGGGCGCGGCCCCCCCGCCCACCTTGGAACTGCCCTCCTCCACCGCGACCCCGAGGCCCGGGCTCTCCGAGCGGAGGGCGCGCGCGAAGGCCTCCGCGCGCGCCCGCACCTCGCCCGCGGTGGCGGTGAGCATGCGCAGAACGGGCACGCTCTCCCGCGCCCGGCCCGCGGCGTGGTCGAGGAGGACAGCGTCCAGGGCGGCGAGCGTCATCTTGTCCACGCGCAGGGCGCGGTAGAGCGGGTTCCGCCGCATGGCCAGAAGGGGGGCCCGGCGCCCCGCGGCCAGTCCCGCCTGGGGCCCCCCGAGCAGCTTGTCGCCGCTGAAGGTCACGACGTCGGCCCCCGCCAAAAGGCTTTGGGCGACGGTGGGTTCGCCATCAAGAGGGGGGGGCAGCGGTGCGAGAAGGCCGCTCCCCTGGTCCTCAACGAGGGGGACGCCCGCCTCCCGAGCGAGGCCAGCCAGGTCCTTGAGGGAGGGCGACTCCGTGAAGCCTACGATCCTGAAGTTGCTGGGGTGAACGCGGAGGATCATCCCCGTCTCCGGCCCCAGGGCGGCCGCGTAGTCGGCCAGGCGCGTGCGGTTGGTGGTGCCCACTTCGCGCAGGCGAGCCCCCCCCTTGCCCAAGATCTCGGGGATCCGGAAGGAGCCGCCGATCTCCACCAGCTCCCCCCGGCTCACCAGCGCCTCCCGGCCCTCGGCAAAGGTGTTGACGGCGAGGAGCACGGCGGCCGCGCAGTTGTTGACCACCAGGGTGGCTTCGACCCCCAGTAGGTCGCTGAGGCGGCCCTCGGCGTGGACCTCGCGGTCACCACGGTCCCCGCGCTCGAGGTCGAACTCCAGGTTGGAGCAGGAGGATGCGATCTCCGCCACGCGGGCCGCGGCCTCGGGGGAGAGGGGCGCCCGGCCCAGGTTCGTGTGGACGACCACGCCCGTCGCGTTGATGACGGGAATGAGGGAGGGCGCAGCGGCGGCGAGGAGGCGGTCGGCCAGGAGCCTGGGCAGATCGCGGAGCGAGGCCTCGAGGCCGGGCCCGTCCCCCGCGTTGGCCCGGGCGCGGGCTTCCTCGAGGAGCTCCCGCAGCTCCCGCAGGACGGGCGCGCGCCCGTGGCGCTCGAGGAGCGCGGCCACCCCGGGCGCTTGAAGCGCCTGGTCCACCGAGGGCAGCCGCCGACGCAGGTCGGTTTCGGTGGGATTCGGCACCTCGAAAACTATACACGCGTTGACTGTTCCCGGCGCGTGACCTATCCTCGCCGGCATGGGTCGGGAGCGCGCGAAGGATTTTGCCGAGAGGCTGCCCCGGCTCATCCCCCAGGAGGAGGCGGACATCTCCCATCTCTCCGACGAGATGGCGGACATCCTCTATCCTCGCTGGCGAACCCGTCCCTACCGAATGGGGATCTCCTTCGAGGCCTTCGCGGGGGAGGACTACGCGCGGGCGTTGGAGCTGGCCCGGCGTTCTCCCGCCTACCGCGAGGTGCCCGGCCCGGACGGCCCCACCCACCACGCCGCCTTCGAGGCCCACTCCGCCCGCGTGCTCCGCGATCTCTACGACCTCGTGGGCCAGCGCCCGGGTACGGAGGTGCTGGTCGACGGGAAGAGAGCTCCCTACGCCCACGAGCTCTGGCTGCCCCTCTTCTGGATCTTCGTGGGCGGCGAGGCCTAGAGGTGCCCATCGAGGAGGACGTCGAGGTCATCGAGAGGTCGATCCGGCAGCTCCAGATCGAGTGGGACAAGTTCTTCGGGGGGCTGGAGAGGAAGCCCCCCACCGATCTTAAGACGAAGGTGGAGGCGCTCATACGCCGGCACGCGAACGCGGAGATCCGCAACAACACCGAACGCTTCCGGTATCAGAGCCTGACCGCGAAATACAACACCCTGAACGAGCTGTGGTCCAAGCGACTGCGGGCCAAGGAAGAAGGGCGACCCCTGGGCGTCCACGGCCTCAAGGCGGACATTCTGCCTCCTCCGCCTCCCCCCTCCGCGGCCGTGAAGAGCCCCGCGGGACCCGCCGCGCGGCGGGCCGAGAACGCAGAAGTCCGGGTGCAGAGCCTCGACCGCGACGCGAAAGCGGTGCGCTCCCTCTACGAGCGCTTCCTGGCCGCGCGCCAGGCGGCGGGGGAGAGCGCGCCCGTGAAGTTTGACAGCTTCCAGAAGCTGATCGGCCAGCAGACCACGCGCCTCATCAGCGAGAAGGGGGGGCAGGCGGTGGACTTCCGCCTGGAGACCCGGGACGGCAAGGTCAGCCTCAAGGCCAAGGTCGTCAAGTAGCAACGTGCGACGCCCCCTCCTCCTCACCTGCCTAATGGCCCTGGGGGCGGCGAGCGCGGGGGCTTGGCCCTTCTCGCTCATGGAAGCCTTGGGTCGCGACGCCCGCCGGGTCGTTCCCCGCTCCCTGGGCCGGCTCCTGGCCTCGCGGGAGGCCCTGATCGGGGAGGAGCTGAAGCGCTTCCCCCCCGCCCTGAGCCAGGCTCTGGCCGTGGACTTCCAGACCGGACACCTCCAGCCCGAGACCCTGGCCGCCCTGGAAGCGGAGCTCCAAGCGGTCGTGGAGTTGCTCCGCACCCAGCGCCTGGGCGAGGGGCTGGTGCGCCTGGGCGCGCTCCTGCGCATCCCCGCTGACCTCGCGGACCCGGTGCTGACCGCGGGGCCCGAGGGCTTCCCCCCCGGGGTGGTGCGCGAGTACTACGACTTCACGCAGGGCAGCCTGGGCTTGATCCCGGTCGTCCTGGAGGACCCCCCGGCCCTGAAGCTGGACCACCGTGACCTGGCCGCCTACTGGCAGGGGCTGCTGGACCGCAGCCGGGTCCAGTCGCCCGTCATAAGAACCGAACTGTTCCGCAACGGGAGGCTGGTGGATCACCGGACCGTCGACTATCGCTCACCCGTTTTCGGCGTCGCCTCCATATCCTATTCACGCGCGGTCACCGGCATCGCCGCCACCTGGCTGGTGGTGTGGCGCGAGGCCCACGGCGACCTGACGCGGATGCCCCCGCCGCGGGAGGTCCGGCCGCGAGACGAGCCCCCCTCCACCCTCGAGACCCGCTCCCCTCCGCTCTGAAGGAACCCACATGGCACGAAAGAGAGCGCTCATCTCCGTCTTTCGCAAAGAAGGGATCGTCGATCTGGCCCGGGGCCTGGACTCCCGCGGCTACGAGATCGTGTCCAGCGGCGGCACCGCTTCTGAGCTGACGAAGGCGAAGGTGCCGGTGGTGCCGGTGTCCACCGCCACCGGCTTCCCCGAGATCCTGGACGGCCGGGTGAAGACGCTGCACCCCCTGATCCACGGCGGAATCCTCGCCCGGCGCGACCGCCCCGAGCACCAAAAGGCCCTGGCCGAGCACGGCATCCCGCCCGTGGACATCGTGGTCGTGAACCTCTACCCCTTCGAGGACAAGGTGGCCAAGGGCGCTCCCTTCGAAGAGGCGGTCGAGAACATAGACGTGGGCGGGCCCACGATGCTGCGGGCGGCGGCCAAGAACTTCCAGCAGGTGGCGGTGGTCGTGGACCCCGCCGACTACCCCCTGCTCCTCGAGCAACTCGACCGGGCGGGGGGCATCGACGGCCCCACCCGGCTCTTCTTGGCCCAGAAGGCCTTCCGCCACACCGCCCGCTACGAGGCCGCGATTGCCGGCTACTTCGCCCAGGTCGAGGTCCGCGAGGGCGGCTATGCGGTGGCCGAATCTGAGGACGTGTTCCCCTACCGCCTCACCCTGAACTACGAGAAAGTCCAGGACCTGCGCTACGGCGAGAACCCCCACCAACGGGCGGCCTTTTACAGCGACCTCGGCTCCACGCTTTACTCGGTGGCCGCGGCCCGCAAAATCCAGGGGAAGGAGCTCTCCTTCAACAACATCCTCGATCTGGACGCGGCCTGGCGTCTGGCCACGGAGCTGCGCGAGCCCGCGTGCGTGATCGTCAAGCACACCAACCCCTGCGGCACCGGTCTCGGCAACGATCCCCTCGAGGCCTACGAGCGGGCCTGGGCGGGGGATCCCGTCTCCGCCTTCGGGGGGATCCTGGCCTTCAACCGGCGGGTGGACGGGTCGACCGCCCGCAAGATCGCGGGGGTCTTCGTGGAGGCCGTGATCGCACCCGGCTTCGAATCGGAGGCCAAGAAGACGCTGGCCGCCAAGCCCAACCTGCGGGTCATGGACATGGACACCACCGGCATCCATCGAGTCACCGGATTCGACCTGCGCCGGGTGATGGGCGGGCTCCTGGCCCAGGAATGGGACCTCCATCAGCTCGATAAGGACAAGTGCGAGATCATGACTCGGCGCAAGCCCAGTGCCGAGGAGTGGAAGGCGCTCCTCCTCGCCTGGACCGTGTGCAAGCACGTGAAGTCCAACTCCATCGTCTTCGCGAACGCCCAGCAGACGCTCGGGGTCGGGGCCGGCCAGATGAGCCGGGTGGACGCGGCCCGGTTCGCGGCCCTGAAGGCGGCGCTGCCCCTGGCCGGCTCCGCCGCCGCCTCCGACGCCTTCTTCCCCTTCCGCGACGGCCTCGACGAGGTCGCCAAGGCGGGGGCCACGGCCGTCATCCAGCCCGGAGGCTCGGTCAAGGACGAAGAGGTCATCGCCGCCGCGGACGAGCAGAACCTGACCATGGTCTTCACGGGGGTCCGCCACTTCCGCCACTGACCAAGCGCCGGGGCCCGGCGGCGGCGCGCCGGAGGGCTAGATGGTGGCGCGGAGGGCGAAGAGCCCGCCCTGGAGCAGGAAGCGCGGCCCCTCAAGCAGGAGCCTCCGCTTGAGCGCGAGGTAGCCGAGCTCACCCAGCACCAGCTCCGTCATGACCCTTTGGATAGCCCGGCTGCGGCCGGCGCAGGAGATCATGCGGCGCGCGAAGCCGGGGGCGTAGAAGCGGGCGCGGATCGCGGCCGCCTTCAAGAGCTCCCGCCCGAAAGCGGCGAGCACGCGCTCCGGGTAGCGCAGGGGGGAGCCGTCCATCCGCAGGGTCTCCGCGAGGGTCACGGCGGAGCGCAGCGCATTCGGGATGCCCTCGCCGGTTATGGGATCGGCCAGGGCCGCGGCGTCGCCCACCAGCGCCCAGCGGGGGCCCGCGATTTCCAGGATCGAAGCGGGATCGGTGGAGGGGGAGGGGATGGTGTGGGCGTAGCGGTCGCCCTCGTCCTCGACCAGGGCCGGGAATGCGCGGGCCACCTCGGCCTCGAGCCGCGCCACCAGCTGCCGGGTGGGAAGGGCGGCCAGAGGCGCGCAGATGCCGACGCCGACGTGGTCGGGGCGGGGGAAGAGCCACAGGTAGCCGGACAGACCGGGTGTGAAGCGGACGAGCATGGGCGAGGTGCCGCGGGCGAACCAGCCCACGGCCATGCACAGGCGGGAGGGGGGGGTGGGGGACAGGAACGTCCGCCGCACCAAGCTACCCGCTCCATCCGCCCCCACCACGCAGTCGAAGTGTTCGTCCCCGCCCGCCGTGCGGACGCGGCCCTGCGTGTCTACCTCGACCACCCGCTGGGGGGCGTGGACCGCGCCCGCCTCCGTGGCCCGCCTCAGCAACCAGGCGTCCAGGTCGCGGCGGGCGGCCACGGCCAGGGGGCGGTCAAGCTGGAGGTCCACCCACTCGCCGTGACCGGACTCGAACCGACAGGCGTCGACCCAGCGGGCGGGCAGGGGGTCGGCGGCGGGTGCCGGAGGCAGCAGGGCCAGGGCCTTGCCCGTGACCCCGCCGCCGCAGGGTTTCTCGCGCGGATGGGAGGGGTCGAAGACGGTGACGGAGGCGCCGTCCCTGGCCAGGTGGTAGGAGAGCAGCGAGCCGGCGGGGCCGGCGCCGACGACCGCGACCCTCAAGCGCCGTCCTCGACCGCGGCGAGCAGCTCGTCGGGGGTGGCCGCGGCCGTGCCCAGCTTGCCCACGACGACGCCGGCCGCGTAGTTGGCGAGGGCGGCGGCTTCGGGGAGGGTGGCCCCCGCGCACAGGGCCAGGCCCAGGGTGGCGATCACGCTGTCCCCGGCCCCCGTCACGTCGAAGACGTCGCGGGCGGCGGTGGGAATGTGCAGGGGCCGCCGGCTGCGCTCGAAGAGGCTCATGCCGTGCTCCCCGCGGGTGATGAGGGCGGCCCGGCAGCCCAGCATGGCCACGATGCGCCTGCCGGCCGCGGCCAGGTCGGCCGCGTTCCGGATGCGGATGCCCGTGGCCTGCTCGGCCTCCGTCTGGTTGGGGGTGACGACGGCCGCGTGCCGGTACAGCGAGAAGTGCGGCACCTTGGGGTCCACGAGGAGGGGGATCCGGCGGCGGCGGGCCAAGGGAGAGATGGCCTTCATGAGCCGGGGGGTGACGACGCCCTTCTGGTAGTCGGAGAGGATGAGGGCTTGGCACGAGGGCAGGGCCCTCTGCACCCGCTTCAGGAGGGCCTGCTCCAGGGCCTCCGGGATGTCGTCGGCCAGCTCGCGGTCGGCCCGGACCACCTGCTGGTGGTGGGCGATGATCCGGGTCTTGACGGTGGTGGGCCGCCCGCTGTCGGCCACGGTCAGGCCGGCCTCGACCCCGGCCGCGGCCAAGGCCGCCTCGACCCTCTCCCCCGCTGCGTCCGCACCCACCACCCCCACCAGCACCGCTTCCCCCCCCAGGGAGCGGATATTGCCGGCCACGTTCCCCGCACCCCCAAGGTGGAAGCTCTGGTCGGTGACTTCGACCACGGGCACGGGGGCTTCGGGGGAGATGCGCACCACCTTGCCCCAGATGAATTCGTCGAGCATGACGTCCCCGAGGACAAGGACCCGCCGGCCGCTCATGGCCTTGAGCAGGGCCCGGGCCCGGGCGGGCTTCATGCCTCCCTCAAACCGCGGCCACCGCCCGTTGCCGCCGCAAGGCGTAGGGGAAAGCAGAGAAGATCAGCGTGAACATGAGGACCTCAGAATCCCCGAAAGTGTACTCGAAGAGCCCGGAGATCATCACCGCGGTCAGGAGGGCGAGGGCGCCGGGGGCGACCCAGCCCCGCCCGTAGAGGCCGCGGCGGCACTCGCGCCAGGCGTCGCCCATGGCCGCGGCCACCAGCCACAGCCAGAAGACTAGGCAGGGAAGGCCCCGCTCGGCCGTGATCTGCAGCGCGTTGTCGTGGAGGTGGGGGGCCAGGGGGTTGGGGGCTTCCGGCCAGCGGTAGCGGGGGTAGGTCTGGAGGATCATCCCCGGCCCCTGGCCGAACACGGGCTTGTCCAAGATCATGTCGATGCCGGCCTGCCACATGTAGTAGCGATCGACGCTGCTGGGGTCGCTGAGGGTCAAGCGGTCGATCACGGTGGCGGGGCGCAGCACGAGCACGGCGAGCAGGCCGGTGGGGAGCAACCAGAGGGCGCGGGGTGCGCGCAAGGCCGCCACCACGGCCAGGCCGGCGATGGCCCCGAGCCAAGCGTTGCGGGTCATGGAGATGATGAGCGACCAGGCGCAGATCGGCAGGGCCAGGGCGGCGAGGGTGGTGCCCGTGGAAGGCGAGGGCCAGGGCCCCCGGGCCAGGGCCGTCGCCGCCGCCGTTGCCGCCAGCCCGGCCACGAAGAGGCGCGTGGTCTCGACCGCGAAGATCCCCGCCGCGTCGGCCAGGGAGACGACGAGGAGGGCGGCTCCCAAACCGGCCAAGAGCTTCACGTCCCCCCGGGAGGGACGGAACGGCTCCCGGCGGAAGGCGAGCCGCGCCGCGGCCACCACCGCCACGCCCATGGAGAGGCCGGCCGCGGTCATGTAGTGGCCGATGAAGCCGTGGGGCCGCCGGTTCAGGGTGTCGAAGCCCAGGAAATGGAACTGCAGGATGGTGCCCACGCCGAGCGCGATCCCGCCCAGAAGCGCGGCGTCCACGATCCGCTCGCGCTCCCGCTCCCCCCCCGCGGAGTCCAGGGCCAGGTAGACGAGGGCGAAGAGGAGCAGCTTCTTGGCGTTCTCGTGGGAGGCCAAGGGATCGGCGGAAAAGGAGGCGGCGAGCAGGGTCCACACGGAGAAGGCCAGAATGGGCCCATCGAGCGGTGTGCGGGGCAGCGGGGCGCGCCCGCTGAGGAGCCGGACCAGGAAGACGACGACGGCCAGGGCCAGCGCGAGCTGGGCAGCGAATATAGAGACCAGGCACGTGGCCGCGGTGATGGCCACCAGGCCGAGCTGCGCGCGTTCGAGGTTCACCACCGGCCCTTCCCGCCTGCCTCCGGCCTTGGCCTCAGTCCTCGACCGTGGCCTCTTCCGGGAGCATGATCGGGATATCGTCGCGAACCGGGTAGACGCGCTTGCACTGCCCGCACCGCAGCCCCGCCCCCTCCTTCACCACCTCCACCGGGGTCTTGCAGACGGGGCAGGCCAGGATCTCGAGCAGTTCCGGATGGATCGCCATGGGCCGAGTCTAACGCAGGCTCCCGCCCGGCGGGTAGCCAACCCCAAAACCGTCTTTGACTCCCACGGGAAGGGCGTGTGAGAATCGAGCTTGGGGGGTCCGAGCACTAAATGATGAACCCGGCCTTGATCGTGTTGGCGGCCCAGATCGCGTCGCCACCCCCGGCCAGGGCTTCCCTGGAAGCCCGCCGGGCCGAGGCCTACTATCACTTCAGCCTGGGGCTCCAGGCCCGGCTGACCGGCGATACGGAGACCTCGCTCGAGGAGTACCGGAGGGCGCAGAAGCTCGACGGGGGCTCGTCCGCGATCCGAGTGGAGACGGCGCGTCTGCTCCGCGAGTCGGGCCGCCTGGACGAGGCCCTGGCCGAGGCCAAGGAGGCGGTGCGCCTGGAGGAGGACAACGCCGACGCCCACCTGATCCTGGGCCAGCTCTACCAGCTGCGCACCGAGGGTGCGGGCGCAGAGCAGGCCCTGCGGCGCGCGGCCGCGGAGTACGAGGTGGTCGTGCGCCTCCAGCCCACGGACGGCAACACCATTCATGCCCTGGCCAACGTGTACGGCCAGCTTCAGGAGCACAAGGACGCGGCCCGGGTATGGCAGCTCTTCTTGGCCCTCGACGCCAGCAGCTTCGACCCCCAGATCCGCTTCGACGCCCAAGTCCAGTTCGGCACCCAGCTCTTGGCGGCCGGAGACAGCGAGGCGGCGGCGGCTGCCCTCAAGAAGGCCGTCGAGATGCAGCCCTCCGTGCGGGCATACCAGGCCCTGGGCGAGATCTACGCGCACGCCCAGCAAACTGACCAGGCCATCCTCCACTATCGCAAGGCTCTCGAGATCGAGCCCGGCAACCTGCGGGTGCACCTGGGCCTGGGTGACATCCTGCAGCGGGCCCGGCGGTACCCGGAGGCCCTGGCCGAGGCGGAGGCGGTTCTTCTCGCCGATCCCAAGAACCGTTACGCCCTCGACCTGAAGGGCCGCATCCTCCGCGACCTGAAAGAATTCGACAAAGCGGACGAGGCGGCGGAAGAGGTACTGGTCCAGGATGCGAGCGACCTCAAGGCGGCCTACCTCAAGGTCACGATCGCGGAGGCTCGGCGAGACTTCCCCGCCGCCGCCACCCAGCTCGAGGCGATCCTGGCCCGGAGCCGGAGCGGGGAGGACCCTCAGGAGAGCGCGAGCAACGACCGGGTCTTCTTGATCCACCTCGGCTTCGCCTACCAGCAGCAGAACCGGCACGCGGACGCGGCCGCGGCCTTCGGACGGGCCAAGCGGGTCGGAGGAGATCCCGACGCGACCCTCCTCGGCTACCACGCGGAGGCCCTCCTCCTGGCCAAGGACCTGGAACGGGCCCTGACCGAGACCCGGGCCGCCCGCGCGCGCTTCCCCGACGATCCCGATCTCGCGAGCCTGGAAGCCACGGTCCTGCGCGAGAAGGGGGATCTCAAGGGGGCCCTCACCGTGGTGGAGGCGCTGCGCCAGAAGTCGCCCGAGGACCCCAAGGTGCTGCTGCAGGTGGCGGACTTCTACCGGAAGGCGCGCAAGTTCTCGGAGGCGGAGGCCGCCCTCCGGAAGGCGCATGAGCTCGAGCCCAAGAGCCTGCCCGTGCTCTTCCAGCTCGGGGCCGTGCTCGAGCGGCAGAAGCGCCTCGACGAGGCGGAGCGTTTCTTCCGCGAGGCCCTGAAGCTGGAGCCCGACTCCGCGGCCATCCTCAACTACCTGGGCTACATGAACGCGGACCGCAACGTGCGGGTGGAGGAGGCGATGGGCCTGCTCGAGAAGGCCCTGGCCCTCGACCCCGGCAGCGGAGCCTACCTCGACAGCCTGGGTTGGGCCCAGTACCGCCTGAACCGCCTGGAGCTGGCGGAGGAGAACGTGCGCAAGGCCCTTGAGCAGCAAGGGAGCAGTGCGGTCATCCTCGACCACCTGGGCGACATCCTCGGGCGTCGCGGCCACGTGGCCGAGGCCATGACCCTCTGGCAAAAGGCCCTCCAGGGTGAGGACGAGGAGGGAGAGCTCGATCGGGCCGGCGTCGAGCGCAAGATCCGTGAGGCCCAGACCCTCCTGCACGCCCACGACCAGAAGAGTCCGTAGCCCCGTCGCCCTGGCCCTCTTGGCCGGGGGCTGTGCCACCGCCGCCCTGCCGCCGCCCGCGGTCAGAGAGAAGGCGCGGGCCACTCCCACTTACAGCGGCCGCTTGCGGATCTCCTTGCAGGGCCCCGCCCTCCGCGCCCGCACGCGCGCGCTCGTGGCCTTCCGGCGGCCGGACGCCCTCCGCATCGAGATCCCGGGGCCGACGGGGGCGCGCCTGGTGGCGGTGGCGAGGGAGGGTGCCTTGGCCGCGGTGTTTCCCGGGGACCGAGCGGTGTTCCTGGGCGCGGCCACTCCCGCGGAGTTCGAGGCCCTGCTCGGCGTGGGCCTGGCCCCGGAGGAGGTGATCGACCTCCTGGTGGGAGTGGGCTCGCCGCGCCTGCGTGCCTACCGGGTGCGCTGGGGCCCCGTCTTGCCCGCCCAGATCGAGGCCACCCTGCCCGACGGCAGCCGGCTAGAGGCCAAGGTCGAGGACGCCGAAACCGGCGTCGAGCTGCCCCCGGCCGCCTTCGCGGAGCCCCCCCACGCGGGCTACCGCCGGGTGAGCGCGGAGGAGGCCCGGCGGTTGTGGGGGGGCCGTTGAGGGCGCTCCGCGTGCCGTCGTTCGCGAAGCTGAACCTCGGCCTGGAGGTGCTCGGCTCTCGCGCGGACGGCTACCACGAGCTCAGGACGCTGTTCCAGACCATCGACCTCCATGACGACATCGTGCTGCGGCCGCTCCCGCGCGAGATCCGGGTCCGCTGCGACCACCCGCAGGTGCCCGCGGACGAGAGCAACCTGGCGGTGCGGGCCGCCCTCGAGCTGCGGCGCCACGCGCGGCTCGGCCACGGGGTCGAGATCGTGATCACCAAGCGGATCCCGGTGGCGGGTGGCCTCGGGGGTGGCAGCAGCAACGCCGCCGCCGTGCTCATGGGCCTGGATCGGCTCTGGAAGCTGGGCCTGGGGCCGGCCGGACTCCACCCCCTGGCCCGCCGCCTGGGGGCGGACGTGCCCTTCTTCCTCCTGGGGGGCACGGCGCTCGGGCTGGCCCGGGGAGACGAGGTCTACCCCCTCAAGCGACAGGTGCAGGCCCACGTGGTGGTCGTGGACCCCGGGGTGCCGGTCTCGACGGCCGCGGTGTTCCGGCGTTTGGACGCAAGTTTGACACCCCGCGAAAACAGTACTACGATTTTTCGCTTTGTATCGAGCGACTTGGAGGGGGATGGGGGATGGAGGCTCCTCTCCAACGACCTCGAGGAGGCGGCCCTGGAGGAAGCCCCCGTCCTGGTGCAGCAGGGGAGGCGGATCCGGGGCGTGCTGGTCCAGAACGGCGCCCTTTGGGCGGCCCTCTCCGGGAGCGGGTCGTCCTTCTTTGGTCTCTTCGACGACGCCCGCCGGGCCCGCCAGGCCCAGGCGGCGCTAGCCAAGGAAGGCTTCACCGTCTCTCGCGCGCGGACGCTGTCTCTGGACCAGTATCGAAGACGTTGGTCGCGGGTACGATGTCGTTAGGGGGTTCTGGAGGGGCGGAGAGGAGCGGACATCATGGAGATCACGGACGTCAAGGTCATCCCCGTGGATGATGAGAAGCTCAAGGCTTTCGTATCGATTGTCTTCGACGCGTGCTTCGTCGTCACCGATATCAAGATCATCCATGGTCCTAAGGGCCTGTTCGTGTCCATGCCGAGCAAGAAGCGGAAGGACGGCACGTTCAAGGACATCGCCCATCCGCTGAACAACCAGATGCGGCAGTACCTCGAGGAGAAGGTCCTCTCGGTCTACAAGCAGCAGGTGGCCGCGGCCCCCGCCGCGCCCGGGGGGTCTCCGGGCGGCGAGACCCCTCCCGGCTCCGACCAGACTTCGACGCGGGACGCCTCTCAAGCGTAGAGCAGTACCCCTACTGGGGCGTGGCCAAGTGGTAAGGCGCGGGGCTTTGGACCCCGTATTCGAAGGTTCGAATCCTTCCGCCCCAGCCAACCCGGGCCCGCGGCGAGGAGCAGCATGCCCAGGGCCGAGGGGCACGGGTAGCGCATGAACGATCGAGCGGATGGCATGAGCCAAGAGCTGAAGGTATTCACGGGAAGCGCTCACCCCCGGCTGGGCGAGGGCATCGCCCGCTCGCTGGGGATCCCTCTGGGCCGCGCCCACCTTTCACGATTCAGCGACGGCGAGGTCTGGTTCCAGATCCAGGACAACGTGCGGGGGGCGGACGTCTTCGTGGTTCAACCCACCGCCCCCCCCGTGAACGAGAACCTGATGGAGCTTTTGGTCATGCTCGATGCCTTCAAACGCTCGAGCGCCTCCCGCTTGACGGCGGTGATCCCCTACTACGGCTACGCTCGCCAGGACCGCAAGGACAAGCCCCGGGTGCCCATCTCCGCCAAGCTCGTGGCGGACCTGATCTCCACCGCCGGCACCGACCGCATCCTGACCATGGACCTGCACGCTTCCCAGATCCAGGGCTTCTTCGACGTGCCCGTGGATCACCTCTTCGCCGCCCCCGTGATCATGGACTACGTTTCCCGGCTCAAGCTGCCCCGGCTGACCGTGGTCTCGCCCGACGCGGGAGGAGTGGAGCGGGCCCGGGCCTACGCCAAGAGGCTGGAGGCCGCCCTGGCCATCGTTGACAAGCGGCGCGAGACTCCCAACGTGGCCGAGATCCACCACGTGATCGGGGACGTGGAGGGACGCACGGCCCTCATCGTGGACGACATCGTGGATACGGCGGGGACTCTGGCCAAGGTGGCGGAGGCCATCAAGGAAGCGGGGGCGAGCGAGGTGCTCGCGTCCTCCTCCCACGCGGTCCTCTCCGGCAACGCCATGGAGAAGATCGAGCGGAGCCCCCTCTCCAAGCTCATCGTTACCGACTCCATCCCCGTCTCCCTGGAGAAGCGCCGTTCGGAGAAGATCGTGGTCCTCTCCGTGGCCGAGCTGCTGGGGAAGGCCATCAAGAACATCCACGAGGAGACCTCGGTCACGAGCCTATTCGTCTAGCCCTCATATCTGCCAAGGAGTTCGAAAGCCATGCCTGAGATTGTGGTCGCGGCCGAGAGCCGCACCGATACCGGAAAGAACGCCAACCGGCGCCTGCGCACCCGGGGCCTCATGCCCGGCGTGCTCTACGCGCCGAGCAAGAAGGCGGTGCCCGTGGCCGTCTCCCCCAAGGAGATCGGGTCCATCCTGCGCAGCGCCAAGGGCGAGAACACCCTCTTCGAGCTGGACCTGGAGGGCAAGCGCCGCAAGGTCATCCTCAAGGAGTTCCAGCGCGAGCCCGTTAAGGGCCGCCTCCTGCACGCCGACTTCTACGAAGTGGCCCTGGACCAGGTCCTGGCGGTCAAGGTCCACGTGGAGCTCCAGGGCGTGCCGGTGGGGGTCAAGGCCCAGGGCGGAATCGTGGATTTCGTGACCCGCGAGCTGGAGATCGAGTGCCTGCCCGCGGACATCCCGGAGAAGATCGAGGTGGATGTGTCCCACCTCGAGCTGGGCAAGCACGTGCGGGTCTCGGAGCTCAAGCTCTCCGACAAGATCAAGGTCCGGACCGATCCCGAGCTCGTGATCGCGCACGTGGTGGCGCCGCGGGCGGAGGAGGCTCCGACGGCGGTGGCGGAGGCAGCGGTGGCGGAGGCGGAGGCCGCGACCGCGGAGCCGGAGGTCATCAAGAAGGGCAAGCCGGCGGCGGAGGGCGAGGTCACGGAGGAGAAGCCGGACAAGGGCGAGAAGAAGGAGAGGCCGGACAAGAAGGAAAAGGCCGAGAAGAAGGAGAAGAAGTAGACTGCGGCTGGTCGTCGGTCTCGGCAATCCCGGAGAGCGCTACCGGCGCACGCGGCACAACGTGGGCTTCATGGCCGTGGACGCCCTCGCCGCCCGCGGCCGCGGGCCCCGCGGCCGCGAGGAGCAGGGGGCGTGGGTGGTGGAGGCCGAGCTGGGAGACGAGGGGGTGTTGCTCGTCAAGCCCCTCTCCTTCATGAACCGGAGCGGGGAACCGGTGAACGCCCTCCTCGCCTCCCGGGACGCTGGCCCCCAGGACCTGGTGGTGGTCGTGGACGACGCCGCCCTGGACCTAGGGGTGCTCCGCGTTCGGGAGCGGGGGAGCCACGGTGGCCACAACGGCCTCCGCTCCCTCATCGACGTTCTGGGGACCGACGAGTTCGCCCGGGTGCGGGTGGGGATCAAGAAGGGCGAGTTGCCGCCGGACCTGGCCGATTATGTGCTGTCGGACTTCCCCCCGGACGACGTGCTGGTCGTGCAGGAGGCGGTCGGCTGGGCCGCGGACGCGGCGGAATGCGTGATCCGGGAGGGCGTGGTGGCGGCCATGAACCGCTTCAACGGCCCCCGCAAGGCGTGAGGGCAAGACAAGAAGCCCGGGAAGCCTTACAATGGCGGAGACGTAGAGCGAACCACGCGCGGCAGAAGCCGCGCACTCCTTGCTCCCGGTAGGGCTCGTCGAGCTCGAAAGGGGCTGTGCGGACGATCCAAAAGGAGGATCAAGAATACCGTGAGCGACCGTGTTTACGAGATCCTGTTCATTGCCGACCCCAACCTCGGAGAGCCGGAGGTGGATACCCTGACCGCCCTCATCCAGGGCTACATCGAGAAGGAGGGGGGGCGCATCCAGAAGGTCGAGAAGTGGGGGAAGAAGCGCCTGGCCTACGTCATCGGCCGGCACCGCGAGGGCTCCTACGTGCTCATCGTGACGGAGGGCCAGGCGAGCCTGATCAAGGAAGTCGAGCGACGCATCCGAGTGACGGACGGTGTGGTCAAGTTCATGACCGTGCGCGTCGACGAGGAGCTGCGCAAGGCGGAGCGACGCCGGGCCCGACGGGCAGCGGGAGACGAGAAGAGGAGGGGGCGGACCACGGAACGCCCAGCGGCGGCCCCCGTGGAGGGTGAGGTGCCACTGTGAGCTTCTCGGGAGGCGGATTTCGGGGCGGGGGCGGCCGCGGGGGGGCGAAGCCCGCGGGGGACAGGGGCGGTCGCGGGGGCGCGGCCGCCAAGGACGCGGGCAAGCGGTACTTCTTTCGTCGCCGCAAGGTCTGCAAGTTCTGCGCGGACAAGATCGACTACGTGGACTACAAGGACGTCAAGCTGCTGTCGTCCTTCGTCCCCGAAAGGGGGAAGATCCTACCCCGCCGGATGTTCGGGACCTGCGCGGAGCACCAGCGGAAGCTCACCCTCGCCATCAAGCGGGCCCGCAACATCGCCCTCTTGCCCTTCGCCGCGGAGTAGGCGGGGGTGGTCGAGGCGCAGATGAGCGAGCCGGAACGCCTGTCGGCGCTGGCGGAGAGGGGCGACCCGCGGCCGGTCGGCCTCTGGGCGGCGGGCGTCTCCGCCGCCCTGCTCTACTCGGTGTCCCTGTTCTCGCCTTACCTCTCTCCCCTCGCCTTCGTTTCCGCCTTCCCCCTCATCGTGCAGCGCCTGCGCGGGGGACTGGGCGGCGCCCTGCTCGCCACCCTGGGCGCGGCCTCGGTCGTGGCCTTCGTCTTCTCTCCCAGCCAGGCCGGGGTCTTCTGCTGTTTTCTGGCCGCTCCCGGCCTGCTCATGGGCGAGGCCATGGCCCGGGGCCGCGGAATGGTGCGGGGCTGCGGCTGGGCCTTCGCCCTCCTGAGCCTGGAGATCTCGGCCGTCCTCATCTTCGCGAGCGGATGGATGGAGGCGCACGCCTTGGAGCCGCTGGAGCAGCTGCGCTCGACCGCCTTCGTTAAGGACTTGACCCCGGAGAGGCTGGCGGAGTGGACGGAACAGGTGACGACCCTGCACGACGCGATGGCCGTCGTCTATCCCGCCTTCTACATCATCCTGGGGGCCTTCGTGGTCTTGGCCAACGCGGCCCTCCTTCGCTTCTACTTGGCCCGACGCGACCCCGGCTGGCTGGATGGGGACGAGTTCGAGGGGATCCGGTGGCCGCTGGGCCTGGCCGTGGCCTTCGTGGTCTCCGGGGCCTCGGTGGCGCTTCCCCTCCTGCGTCCGGCGGCCTACAACGTGCTGCTCGTCCTGGCCTTCTTCTTCGCCCTCGAGGGCCTGGCCGTGGTGGCCTTCTATTCGCGTCGGCTCGCGGGTCCGCCCCTCCTGCGGGTGGCGGTGGTGATCCTCGTGCTCGCGAACCCCTGGGCCTCCCAGATCCTGGCCCTGTTGGGTCTCTTCGACATCTGGATCGATTTTCGCAAGTGGGCGGAGCCCCCCGCCACCGGGGCCTGATCGACGGTCCGGGTGGAGGGCATTCCTTCGAGGGAGAAGCCATGGAAGTGATCCTGAGGCAAGACGTGGAGAAGCTGGGCCAGCGGGGGCAGGTGGTGAAGGTTGCGGAGGGGTACGGCCGGAACTTCCTTCTGCCCCGCGGCCTGGCCATGGCCGTGACGGAAGCCAACCAGGCCATGATCGCCAAGGAGCGCAAGGCCCACGAGGCCCGCCAGGCCAAGGAGAAGGCGCAGTGCGAGTCCGTGGCCGCCCGCATCGGTTCCTTGCGCTTCATCGCCCCCCGCAAGGTGGGCGAGAATGACGCGCTCTACGGCTCCGTGACCTCGGGCGACATCGGCGAGTTCCTGAAGGCCAAAGGCATCGAGATCGACAAGCGAAAGGTGCTGCTCGACGAGCCCATCAAGGTCCTGGGCGAGCACGACGTGCGCATCAAGCTCCATCCCGAGGTGATTGCGGGCTTGAAGGTCCTGGTGACGAAGGAAGGATAGCCGGGCAGAAGGACTTGGCCACCGAGGTCGTTCCCACGGACGGGAGGGCGCTACCCCACAACCCCGAGGCGGAGAGGACCGTTCTCGGGGCGGTCCTCGTGGACAACGCGGCCTTCAACTCCGCGGCCGAGCTCCTCACCCGGGAGGATTTCTACCGGGAGGCTCACCGCCGGATCTTCGACGCCATGGCCGCCCTCACCGAGCGCAGCCAGCCCATCGACCTCGTCACCCTCAAGGACGAGCTGGTGCGGGGGGCCGCCCTGGAGGCGGTGGGGGGGGCCGCCTATCTGGGCAGCCTCATGGACGGCGTCCCCCGCATCACCAACGTCGAGCAGTGGAGCCGGATCATCAAGGAGAAGGCGGTTCTCCGGAACCTGATCCACGCCAGCAACCGCATCGTTCAGTCCTGCTACGAGGCCGAGGACGAGGCGGCGCTCATCCTGGACCGGGCCGAGAAGTCGATCTTCGACATCGCGGAGCGGCGTATCCGCCAGGGTTTCGTGGGCATCCGGGAGATCGTCAAGGAGAGCTTCCGCACCATCGACCAGCTCTCCCAGTCCAAGGAGCTCATCAGCGGCCTGGCCACGGGCTTCGTGGACCTGGACGAGAGGACGAGCGGACTCCAGAAAGGGGACCTGATCATCGTGGCCGCCCGCCCGGCCATGGGCAAGACCTCGTTCTGCCTGAACATCGCCCAGCACGCTTCCATGCGGGCGGGGGAGACGGTCGGGCTCTTCTCGCTGGAGATGTCCAAGGAGCAGCTCGTGCTCCGCATGCTCTGCGCCGACGCGCGGGTGGACGCGCACCGCCTGCGCACGGGCAAGCTCCAGGAGAAGGACTGGGCGCGACTGGCCAAGGCCTACGCCGACCTCTCCGAGTCCCGGATCTTCATCGACGACTCCGCCAGCCTGACCCCTCTGGAGATGCGGGCTAAGGCCCGCCGCCTGAAGGCGGAGCACGGCTTAGGGCTGATCGTGGTCGATTACCTGCAGCTCGTCTCCGGCCCCGGCCGGGCCGAGAACCGGCAGCAGGAGATCTCCTCCATCAGCCGGTCCTTGAAGGGCCTGGCCAAGGAGTTGTCGGTTCCGGTTTTGGCCCTCTCCCAGCTCTCCCGCGCCCCCGAGGCTCGCACCGACCGGCGTCCCCAGCTCTCGGACCTGCGGGAATGCGTGCGGGGCGAGACGCTCGTGCTCATGGCCGACGGCTCGCGCGAGCGCATCCGCGACCTGGTGGGAACGACCCCCGAGGTCCTGGCCCTGGAGGGGGAGGGGGTCGTCCGCGCCCGGAGCGACAAGATCTGGAGGGTGGGCCGGCGCCCGGTCTTTGACGTGGAGCTGGCCAGCGGGCGCAGGGTCCAGGCCACGGCCCGCCACCGCCTCTTCGGGGCCCGGGGTTGGGTGCGCGTGGGGAGCCTGGTGCCCGGTGACCGCCTCGCCATTGCGCCCGAGACCCCACCGCGGCCGAAGGCGTCGGGCCTCCCGCCCGCGCTCCGCGGCCCGTGGTGGGACCGGGTGCTCTCGGTCCGGCCCGCGGGCGAGGTGGAGGTCTTCGATCTCACCGTGCCCGGCCCGGAGTCCTGGCTGGCGGACGGCATCGTGAGTCACAACTCGGGAGCCCTCGAGCAGGACGCCGACCTCGTGATGTTCATTTACCGCGAAGAAGAGTACAAGGCCTCGGAGGAGAACCGGGGCATCGCCGAGATCATCATCGGCAAGCAGCGCAACGGGCCCACGGGGACGCTGAAGCTGGCCTTCATCAAGGAGTTCACGCGCTTCGAGAACTACGAGTGGCGGCCGTCCTCCTGAGCCCGCCCTCGCGGCCCGGCCCCCCCTCGGGTCCCCCCGCTCGCTGGGGGCGGGACGCCCCCGCCCCCGCGCGGCGCCCCTGTTCCCGGTGCCGGTGGTGACGTCCGAAGCACAGCTCTCTCGCCTGCGGTCGGCGTGGGCGCGGGTGGACCTTCAGCGTCTGCGCGCGAACTACCGCGCGGTGGCGGGTTTCTCTTCGGTCCCCCTCATGCCCGTGGTCAAGGCGGACGCCTACGGGCACGGGGCGGTGGCCATGGCCCGCGCCTTCGAGGCCCTTGGCCCGCCCATGCTCGCGGTGGCTTATCCCGAGGAGGGCGCGGTCCTCCGGGCCGCGGGCGTGCGCCTGCCCATCGTCCTCCTCTCGCCCTTCGGCCGTGGCCAGGGGCCGATGGTGGTGGAGCAGAACCTCACCCCCGCCATCACCACCCCCGGGAATCTGGAGGAGATCCTGGCCGTCGCCAAAACCGCGGGGCGCCGGCTGCCCGTCCACGTGAAGATCGACACCGGCATGAACCGACTCGGGTTCGACGACGCCGGGTTCCTGGCCGCCGCCCGGCGCCTCGCCGATTCCGGCCGCATCGAGGTGGAAGGAGCCATGACCCACCTCGCATCCGCGGACGAAGACCCCGAGGTCACGGCGGCCCAGCTCGATCGTTTCGACGCCGCCCTCGAGGCCCTGGCCGCGGCCGGCATCCGCCCCCCGTGGGTCCACGCCGTGAACAGCGCCGGCCTCCTCGAGCTCCGCCCCACCCACACCGTTGCCCGCTGCGGGCTGCTCCTCTTCGGCCTCCGCCCCCGGCCGATTGCGCCCGAGCTCATGGTGAGGCCGGTGATGACGGTATCGGCGTCCCTGGCCCGGGTGGTCGAGGTGCCGGCGGGGACGCCGGTGTCCTACGGGGGCCGGTGGGTCGCGGGGCGGGCCTCCCGGATCGGAACCTTGCCCATCGGGTACGCGGACGGGGTCCCCCGTACGGAGGCCATGCGGGAGCGGGGCTACTTGGCTGTCCGGGGCCGCCCTGCGCCCGTGGCCGGGAGCGTGTGCATGGACCTGACCATGGTGGACCTCACCGATCACCCCGAGGTGGGAGACTCGGAGGAGGCGGTGCTGTTCGGCGACTCGCCCACCGCCTGGGACGTGGCGGACTGGGCGGGCACGACCGCCTGGCAGGTCCTGACCGCGGTTGGGGGGCGCGTGCCCCGCGTCTATGTGGAGGACGGCCGCGTGGTGGAGCTGGACTCGCCCTACTTGTGACCCAGGAAGCGCCGAGGGATCGCCCGCGGGGAGAACGTCCCGCGCGTGCTCGAGAGCGTCCTTGACGAAGCTCCGGCTCGTCTTCGCCTGCCAGGCCTGCGGCTTCGAGAGCTCGAAGTGGCTGGGGCGCTGCCCGGAGTGCGGGGAGTGGAACAGCTTCCTGGAGGAGCGGCAGGAAACCACGCCCGCGGCCAAGGGCCGCCCGGCCTCCCCGGGGATCGCGGGGCGGCCCAAGCCCTACGCGACCGTGGACGGGAGCGACGCCGACCGCATCCCCTCCGGCCTCGACGAGTTCGACCGCGTGCTCGGGGGCGGGCTCGTGCCCGGCTCTCTGGTCCTCATCGGGGGCGAGCCCGGCATCGGCAAGAGCACGCTCCTGCTTCAAGTGGCCCACCTGCTGGGCCGCTCCCACGGCTCCGTGCTCTACGTCTCCGGCGAGGAGTCCGAGCGTCAGATCAAGCTAAGGGGGGAGCGCCTGGGGATCGCGGGGAGCGGGCTCTTCCTGATGGGCGAGACCGCCCTCGAGCGCATCCTGGAGGAGGTGGACGCGCTCAAGCCCGCCTTCCTGATCGTGGACTCGGTACAGACCGTCTACTCCGCCAAGTTTCCCTCCGCCCCCGGCAGCATCAGCCAGGTGCGGGAGGTGGCGACCCAGCTCCTTTTCCTGGCCAAGGGGCGCGGAATCACCAGTTTCCTCATCGGCCATGTGACCAAGGACGGCAGCCTCGCTGGGCCCAAATCCCTCGAACACATCGTGGACACCGTCCTCTACTTCGAGGGGGAGAAGAGGCAGCACCACCGGATCGTGCGGGCGGTCAAGAACCGCTTCGGCGCGGTCTCGGAGATGGGCGTCTTCGAGATGACGGGAACAGGCCTGCAGCCGGTCGCCAACCCCTCCGCCCTCTTCCTGGCCGAGCGCCTCGCGGGATCCCCGGGCTCGGCGGTGGTGGCGACCATGGAGGGGTCCCGGCCCTTGCTGGTGGAGGTCCAGGCCCTCGTCTCGCCCACCTCCTTCGGCACCCCGCGCCGGATGTCCCTGGGCATCGACCCCAACCGCACCTCGCTCTTGCTGGCCGTCCTCGAGAAGCGCGTCGGGCTCGAACTGCTGAGCGATGACGTGTTCGTGAGCGTGGCGGGGGGCCTGGAAGTGGGGGAGCCCGCGGCCGATCTGGGGGTGGCGGCGGCGGTGGCCTCCTCCTTTCGGAACCGGCCCCTGCCCGCCCGCACCGCGGTCTTCGGCGAGGTCGGCCTGGCCGGCGAAGTGCGGAGCGCGGGCCAGGCCAACCTGAGGATCCGCGAGGCGGCCCAGATGGGTTTCACGCGTTGCCTCCTTCCCGCCCGCAACCTTCCCCTGGGAAGCTCCCCCGGCGAGGACTCGATCGAGCTCGTGGGCGTGGAGACGCTCTCCCAGGCCCTGTCGCGCCTCCTCGACGAGCCCGGGGGGTGAGCCCCCCGCGCCGACCCGTTTCGTCCTGGGCGGCAAAGGTCTATCATGGGCATCGATCGGGACGCTTCATATGATCGGCGTCTATCATTCCGGGGGTTTTCGGACGGGATCCCCAGAGGTTCGTCCATGTGGCTCATCCTCTTTAGGCTGTTCGTGGTGGCCCTCCTGGCCCACGCCGGTTGGTTCTACACCCCCATCCCCGGCCAGCCCCTAGCCGGCGTCACCCTCGGACTCATCGCGGCCGTGGGTCTCATCACCCTCGAGGTGAAGCTGCGCAACGTCCCCGCCCATCGCCTGGTGGGCTCCTTGGTGGGAGGGGTGACCGGTCTCTTCGGAGCCCGGCTCGTATGGGGGGCGATGGAGGGCCTGGACCTGGTAGCCGAGCACTTCATCCACGCCCTCCTCATCGTGTTCCTCGTCTACATGGGGATCGTCATCGGGGGGCGCAAGGGGGAGTGGTTCGAGCCCGCCCGCATCATCGCCGCTTTCAAGGACTCCTCTCGCCTCCACCAATACAAGGTCCTCGACACCTCCGTGATCATCGACGGTCGTATCGCTGACATCTGTGAGACCGGCTTCCTGGAAGGCACCCTCGTCGTCCCCCAGTTCGTGCTCCGGGAGCTCCAGCAGGTGGCCGACTCCTCGGATTCCCTGAAGCGCAACCGCGGCCGGCGGGGCCTGGACATCCTGCAGAAGGTCCAAAAGATGTCGAACGTCCAGGTGCAGATCGTGGAGACCGACTTTCCGGAGATCCGGGAGGTGGACCTCAAGCTGATCGAGCTGGCCCGTCGCATGAGCGGGAAGATCGTGACCAACGACTTCAACCTGAACAAGGTGGCCCAGCTGCGCGGGGTGGCCGTGCTCAACATCAACGAGCTGGCCAACTCCCTGAAGCCGGTCGTGCTGCCGGGCGAGGTTCTGCGCGTCTTCATCATTAAAGAAGGCAAAGAGGCCGGCCAGGGGGTGGCCTACCTGGACGACGGGACCATGGTGGTGGTGGACCAGGCCAAGAAGGCCATGGGCCGGACCATCGAGGTCACGGTAACGAGCGTGCTGCAGACCACCCCGGGCAAGATGATCTTCTGCCGCTGGGCGGAGGCCCCCGCCCAAGGGGAGGACAGCGGCCGCTTCCGATCTCCCGATCGGCGGGAGGCCCGCAACGGGCGCGACTATCGGGGCGACCGGCGGGACGAACGGTTCGCGCCCCCGGAACGCGCGCCGGGAACGTCGGCCCCCGAGGGACAGGCCGTGGATCCGGCGCGCTCCTCCCCCGAGCCGGCCCCCGCGGGTGACGCCCCCGCGGGCAAGGTCGACTGAGCCGCGACCGCGGCGGTGAGGGCCCTTCTCGCGGTCCCCATCATCGCCCTCTGCACATTGGCCTTCGGCGCCGCCGCCGTGGTGGGCGGTCTCTGCGACCGCAGCGGCCGCCTCGGCCGCGGACTGGCCCGCTCCTGGGCCCGGATCATCCTGAGGGCCCTGGGCGTCCGGGTGGAGGTGGCGGGGAGCGAGAACGTCCCGCCCGGTCCCGCGGTCTATGCCGCCAACCACGGCAGCGCCCTCGACATCCCCATCCTGTTCGGCTACCTGCCCGTGGACTTCCGCATCATCCACAAGCGCTCGCTCTATTTCATCCCCATCCTCGGCTGGGCCCTCTACCTGGGCGGCCACATCGGGATCGATCGCGCCAAGGCCTTCCGGGCCCGCAAGAGCCTGGGGGCGGCCGCGGAAAGGATCCGCCGGGGCACGAGTGTCGCCGTCTTCCCCGAGGGAACGCGCAGCCCCGACGGCCGCGTCCGCCCGTTCAAGCGGGGTAGCTTCGTGCTGGCCGCGGAGGCGGAGGTGCCCGTGGTTCCGGTGTCGCTCCTGGGCGTGAAGCGGGTGGTGCCGCACGGCATCCGGACGCTGCGCCCGGGCACGGTCCAGCTGACGATCCATCCCGCGATCCCCTTGGCCGGGCGGCCCCAGGATGCCGAGGCCCTGGCCGAGGAGGTGCGTCGGATCGTGGGAGGCGGGGAGGCATGAGGCGATGAAGCGGGGCGGCCTGGCGAGCGCGCTGGTCGCGCTCATTCTCTCGGGGGGGCGGGTGAGCCCCGCCCCCGCGCCCGACGCCCTCGCGTCCGCGATCGACCGCATCCTCGACCGCCCCGCCCTCGCCCCCGCATTCTGGGGGATCGAGGTGCGCAGCCTGAAGACGGGGAAGCTCGTCTACGCGCGGAATGCCGAGAAGAATTTCCAGCCCGCCTCCACCCTCAAGCTCGTCACGACCGCGGCCGCCCTCGACGCCTTCGGCCCCGAAGCCCGCCTGCGCACGACCGTGGAGACCGTCGGGCGCCTCGACGGCGGGGGCCGCATCCTGGGTGACGTGTATCTGGTGGGGCGGGGCGATCCCGCCCTCTCCGGCCGCTTCAGCCCGGGGGGGCCGACGGCCGCCTTCGAGGAGTTGGCGGAGGGCCTGCGGGCGGCCGGAGTGCGGCGGATCGAAGGGCGGCTCGTGGGTCACGAGGGGGCCTTCAAGGGGGACCGCCGGGGGGCGGACTGGGGTTGGGAGGACCTCGTATGGTGGTACGGGTCGGAGGTCTCGGCCCTCTCCCTGAACGACGGCTGCGCCCAGATCACGGTGGCGGCCGGTGAGCGCGCGGGGGACCCCGTGGTTCTCGAGCGCAGCCCCCTCTCGGCGTACTACCGCGTGATCTCGACCGCCACCACCTCCCCCGCGGGGACCAAGAGCGACCTCACCCTCGTCCGGGATCCCGGCACAAACACCATCCGCATGTCGGGGACGCATCCCTTGGCCGGACCGCCCTGGGAAGGCTGGGTGGCCCTCGAGGACCCCGCCCGCTACGCGACCACGGTCTTCGCGGAGATCCTGGAGGCCAAGGGGATCCGCGTGATGGGCGCTCTCGACACCTTCTCCGGCCCCCTGCCGGAGGGCCTCCACGTCCTCGCCGCCCACGACAGCCCGCCCCTGGCGGAGATCCTGAAGGTCGTCAACAAAGAGAGCCACAACCTGCGGGCGGAGATCCTGTTGCGCCTCCTGGGTCTGCGGGTGAAGGGGGAGGGAACGGTCGCCGCCGGCCAGGAGGCGGTAAAGGATTTTCTGGAGAGGCTGGGCGTGCGGACGGACGCCTGGAAGCTCAAGGACGGCTCCGGGCTCTCGCGGTCCGACGTCCTCAGCCCCCATGGCCTCGTCGGCCTCCTCGTGGCCATGGACCGCCATCCCTACGCCCAGGCCTTTCGAGAATCGCTGGCGGTAGCGGGCGTCGACGGGACCCTGAAGAGCCGGATGAGGGGAACGGCGGCCCAGGGTCGTCTTGCCGCCAAGACAGGGACCTTGCACCTCGCCCAGGCCTTGGCCGGCTACGCGAGCACGAGCGGGGGCGACCGGCTGGCCTTCGCCCTCCTGGTCAACCACCACCCCGAGCCCAGAGAGGCGATGGCGGCCCTCGACGAGATAGCGGCCCGGCTCGTCGGCCCCTAACCTCCTCCGGCTCAATCGGACCTCGCCCGGCCCCGCCTCGTGTGATGCTAGGGAGGCGGAGGAGGACCAGGACCTCGACCGGGTACGCCCTCTCCCGGAACTCGGGAGCGACACAGGAGACGCCCGCGGATGGAAGGAATACCCTTCGACCTGACGATCGACGCCGAGCTCGAGGGACGGGTCCGACTCGGCATCCTCACCCTGCACGGGGTCGCCGTCCACGACGCGGACGCCGCGCTGGCCGCCGAGGTCGACGCCTACTGCTCGGAGCTGAAGGCCCGATATGGGGGAGGGGCCAGCAGCGAGGTCCCGGGTGCGGGCGACGCCCGCGCGCTCTACAAGGCGCTCGGCCTCGATCCCACCAAGACCCGCCCTTCGAACGAAGCTCTTCTGCGGCGCGCCCTCAAGGGGGAGGGCCTCTTCCGGATCAACACCCTGGTCGACGCCATGAACCTCTGCTCCCTGCGCTACCAGCTCCCCTTCGGCCTCTACGACCTGGACCAGATCCGGCCTCCCGTGCGCCTGCGCCGCGGTGCGGCCGGCGAGGTTTACGAGGGCATTCGCAAGGGGGCGGTGAACGTGGAAGGGCGGCCGGTCCTGGTGGACGCGCAGGGACCCTTCGGGAACCCCACCTCCGACTCGGCTCGCACCATGATTACCCTGGCCACCCGCAACGCGCTCGTCACCGTGTACGCGCCCGCCGCCTACAGCGGGGCCCGCCTCACCGCCGCCCTTGACGGCACCCGCGACGCCCTCCACCGCTTCTGCGGGGGCGCGCCCGCCGCCCCGCGGATCCTGCCCCCGGGCTAGCGTGGCGGGAGCGCTCGAGACCGCGGCCGCCGTGCTGTCCGCCGAGGAGCCCATCCTGGCCGGTCTGTCCGCCGCCCAGCGGGAGGCGGTGGGCCACGGGGAAGGGCCGCTCCTCATCGTCGCCGGCGCGGGCACGGGCAAGACCACCGTCCTCACCCGTCGCATCGCCTACCTCATCGCCAGCAAACGGGCCCGCCCCGAGGAGATCCTGGCCCTGACCTTCACCGAGAAGGCGGCCCTGGAGATGGCGGAGCGTGTCGACCAGCTCATCCCCTACGGCTACGCGGAGACCTGGATCTCCACCTTCCACGCCTTCGGCGACCACGTCCTGCGGGAGGGGGCGCTGGAGGCGGGGTTGAACCCGGAGTTCCGCGTGCTGACCCGGCCCGAGCAGATCATCTTCCTGCGCGAGCGGCTCTGGCGCCTGCCCTTGAAGCGCTTCTTGCCCCTGGGCGAGCCCACCCGGCACCTGTCCGCGCTCCTGACCCTGGTGAGCCGGGCGAAGGACGAGGACGTGTCTCCGGCCGAGTACGCGGCGTGGGCAGAGAAGGAGGCGGCCACGGCTACCACCGAGGAGGGCGGGGACGAGGCCGATCGCCACCTTGAGCTGGCCGCCTTCTACCAGGCCTGTCAGGCCCTGATGGCCGAGGCCGGGCTGGTGGACTTCGGCGACCAGATCCACCGCACCCTGGCCCTCCTGCGCGAGCGCCCCGCCCTCCTCGCGAAGCTGCGCGGCCGCTTTCGCTACGTGCTGGTGGACGAGTTCCAAGACACCAACCACGCCCAGCTCGAGCTGATCCGGCTGCTCGCCGGCCAGGGCTCGCCCAACATCACGGTTGTGGGCGACGACGACCAGGCCATATACCGCTGGCGGGGCGCGGCCGCCGCCAACCTGCTCGCCTTCCGCTCCCTCTTCCCGGGCGCGAGGCAGGTGGTCCTCCGCGAGAACTACCGGTCGACCCAGGCCATCCTGGACGCGGCCGGCCGCCTCATCGCCTACAACAACCCCTACCGCCTAGAGGTCGTGGCGGGGATCGACAAGCGCCTACGCGCGGAGCGCAGCGCGGGGCGGCCCGTGCGGCATCGGCACTTCGATACCGTCTCCGCGGAGGCGGACGGGGTGGCGGCGATGGTGGCGGAGTTTCTGGAGGAGGGGCGGCGGCCCCGCGACATCGCCCTGCTCGTGCGCAGCAACGGCGACGCCGACCCCTTCCTGCCCGCCCTCAACCTCAGGGCCATCCCCCATCGCTTCAGCGGCAGCCGGGGCCTCTACGCGCGGGAGGAGGTGCGGCTTCTCGTCTGCTTCCTCCGGGCCCTGGCCAATCCTGAGGACTCGGTCTCCCTCTTCTATCTGGCCGCCTCTGAGCTGTACGCCCTCCCCCCCGTCGACCTCCTCCGCCTGAACCGCTACGCCACCAAGAAGAGCCGGCCCCTCCTCGAGGTCCTGCGGGGCCTGCCCGCAAACGAGGACCTCCTGGGCGTGGGCGAGGAGGCGCGGCAGGCCGCGGGCCGGGTTCTCGAAGACCTGGGGCGCGCGGCCGGTGACGTGCCGAACCTTCGTACGGGGGAGGTGCTCTACCGCTTCTTGCAATCCTCCGGCCTGCTCGCCCGCCTCTCCCGCGAGGCCACGGCGGAGGGGGAGACCCGGGTCCGCAACATCGCCCGCTTCTTCGAGGGGGTGAAGGCCTACGCCGATCTGGCCGAGCACGACCGCGTCCCCAACTTCGTGGCCCACCTGGACCTCCTGCGCGAGGCGGGGGACGACCCCGCGGTGGCGGAGGCCGATCCCGACGAGGACGCCGTCCACGTCCTCACCGTGCACAAGGCCAAGGGGCTGGAGTTCCCGGTCGTGTTCCTGGTTGGCTGCGCGGAGTGGCGGTTCCCCCTGAGGCCCCGGCCGGGGCCGCTGGAGTTGCCGGGGGCGCTGGTCAAGGAGACTCTGGCCGGGGGAGACCCCCACCTGCAGGAGGAGCGGCGCCTGTTCTACGTGGCCATGACCCGGGCCAAGGACGAGCTCGTCATCACCTCCGCCGCCGACTACGGCACGTCGCGTCCGCGCAAGCGCTCGCGCTTCCTGGTGGAAGCGCTCGACCTCCCTTCGCCCGCGCCCGCGCCCCGTCGGACCCGGGCTACGGAGGCCCTGGCCCGTCACCAGAGGGCCCCGGAAGCGACCCCCGACCCGGGCGCGGCGCCCCGCGAGGATGAGGTGCTCCGCCTCTCCTTCCGTCAGATCGATGACTACGAGACCTGCCCGCTCAAGTACCGATACATCCACCGGCTGCGGGTGCCCGTGCTCGCCCACCACCGCGTGCTCTTCGGCAGCGCCGTCCACAAGGCGGTGCAGGAGCACTTCCGGGCGCGGGTGGAGGGCCGGCCCTTCTCCGCCGACGCGCTCGTGGAGGCCTTCCGGCGGGTCTGGGTCTCCGAGGGCTTTCTCTCCCGCGAGCACGAGGAGCGGAGCCTGCGGGCGGGCGAGGAGATGCTGCGCCGCTTCCATGCGGAGGAGGCCGCCGACCCCCTGCATCCCACGGGGGTGGAGAAAGACTTTGCCTTCTACCTCGAACCCGAGGGCGGGGCCCCTTTCTGGGCCAAGGTGGCGGGCCGCTACGACCTGGTGGTGGAGGGGGCCAAGGGGATCACGATCCTGGACTTCAAGACGGGGGCCGTGGGCGACCAAGAGAAGGCCCAGGAGCGGGCCCGGGAGAGCCTCCAGCTCGACATCTACGCGCTCGCCCACCTCCGGACGACCGGTCGTCTCCCCGAGAGGGTGGAGCTGCGCTTCCTGGAATCGGGCCAGCGGGGAGGGAAGACGCCGACCCGGGAGGAGGCGGCCGCGACCGAAGCCCGGATCCGGGCTTCGGCCGCGCTCATCCGGGAGAACGCTTTCCCTGCCCGGCCGTCCTACATGGCTTGCGGGCAGTGTCCCTTCCGGGAGATCTGCCCCCACACCGCGCGCGGGCCCGAGGCCGAGCACGACCCGTCGACGGCGACCCCCGAGTTGGCTTAGCATCGCGCCAGGGAAGGGGGCGGCTTGCGAACCCCGTCCATCCCCGTTGAGGAAGAAGCGCACGGACAGCTTGAGGGTGGAGTGATGGAGAAGCGGATTGGTTTTGCCGGGCTCGGACTCATGGGCAGCCGCATGGCCCGATGCCTGCTGGACAAGGGCTTGCCCCTCTCGGTGTGGAGCCGGACTCCCGAGCGGTGCGAGCCCCTGGCCAAGGCGGGAGCCCGGGTGGCCCGGAGTCCCCGCGATCTGGCCGAGCACTCGGAGGTGGTGGTCGCGTGCGTGGCCGACCCCGCGGCGGTGGAGAGGGTGGTGTTCGCGGAAGACGGGGTGCTCGGCGCGGCGCGTCCCGGCTTCCGCTACCTCGAGACCTCGACCATCTCCCCGGAGCTGTCCCGGCGGGTGGCGGAGGCGCTCCGCGCACGGGGAGCCGATGCCCTGGAGGCCCCGGTCACAGGGTCCAAGCTGGGTGCGGAGAAGGGAACGCTGCTCTTCATGACGGGGGGCCGCCGGGAGGTGCACGAGGAGCTGATGCCGGTGATGATGGCCATGGGCAGCAAGGCCATCTACTGCGGCGAGACCGGTCAAGCCTCGGTGGTCAAGCTCATTGGCAACACCCTTATCTCCTTCATGCTCGAGGGCTTGTGCGAGGGCATCCTCCTCGCCCGCAAGGCCGGGGTCTCGATCGAGACCCTGATCGAGGTTGTGATGGCCTCTGGCTACTCCTCCCCCTACTACGCCTTCAAGGGCGGCGCCATCGCCCGGCGCGACTTCGACACTCATTTCTCGATAGATCTCCTGGTCAAGGACCAGACCCTGATGCTGGCCGAGGCCGCCTCCCAGCGCCTGCCCCTCCCCGGCTTGGCCGCCATCCGGGAGGTCTTCCAGGCCGCCCGCGCCCAGGGTTATGGGCAGGAGGACATCGGGGCGGTCGTCAAGGCCCTGGAGAGGGCGGCCGGAGACTGAGCTTTCCGTTTCCGGCTGGACCCCTCCCGGCACCCGGGTGTGCCATCCTGTCCCCGTGATGGAACTCTTGGGGTTCGCGCTCCTGGCCGTCGCGATCGTGGCCGTGGCCGTGCTTCTCGCCCGGCGCGAGCCGCGGACCGCGCCCGCCCTCGACGCCGTGGCCCGGAGCCTGGCCCAGCTCCAGAGCGAGCTCGTTCGCGTGGGCCGCGCCCAGGAGGAGCTCAAGAGCGAGATGCACCGCGGGCGGGAAGCCTCTCTGCGCGAGATCGCGGACGCGACCCAGGGAATCCGCGGTGAGATCGGCCAGGCGCATCGCGCCCTGGCCGAGGTGAAGGCCTTGGAGCAGGGGCGAGCGCGGCAGATGGACGAGGCGGCGGAGAGCCTCCGGCGCCTGGAAGCGGTGGTGGCCGGCTCCGGCTCCCGGGGGGCCGCGGGCGAGAACATCCTGGCCCGCGCCTTCGCCAACCTTCCCCCCGACTTGCTCGCCTGCAACGTGGCCTTCGGCAGCAAGGTCGTGGAGTATGCGCTCAGGCTGCCGGGCGGCCGATTCCTTCCCATCGACAGCAAGTGGACGAGCGCGGCCAGCCTGGAGCGGCTGGCGGAGGCCGACGATCCCCAGGAGCGTCGAAGGCTCGGCGAGCAGGTGGCCCGGGACGTGCGCGGCCGCATCCGCGAGATGGGCAAGTACCTGGACCCCGAGCGCACCCTGTCCCTCGCGCTCCTGGCCGTCCCCGACGCCGTTTACGCGGCCGCGCCCGAGGCCCACGGCGATGGCTATCGTGAGGGTGTGCTCGTCGTGCCCTACTCGCTCGCCCTCCCTTACGTGCTCGCCCTCTATCGACTCACCCTTCGCTTCGGATCGGTGGTGGACACCGATCAGCTCTCGGCGCGGCTGCGGGCCCTCGACGAGTCTCTCCGGAGGATCGACGAGGAAGTGGAGGGGCGGCTCTCCCGGGGCCTCGTCCAGGTGGAGAACGCCCGCGAGGCGCTGCGGGACCACGTGGGCGAGGCCCAGCGCACGTGCGCGCGCCTTCTCCGCACGACCGAGCCCGAGAGCCTGGCCGTCCTCCCTGCCGTCGACGCCCCCTCCGGGAGTTTGACCGTCACTTAAGGAGCGGATACGCTGAGAGTTGCACCTCTCTCCGGGGAGAGGCGCCACTTATGGAAGCCCTCGCTATCCTGGTGGCTGCCGGGCGCGGGGAGCGCTTGGGGGCCGGCGGCCCCAAGGCCTTCCGACGCTTGGGCGGGCAGCCGCTGCTCCTGAAAGCCGCCCTCGCCTTCGAAGCCGCGCCTTCGGTGGGCGCCCTCGTGGCCGTGGTGCCCGAGAGCGAGGTCGAGACGGCGCGGGACCTGCTCCGGGCCCTCCGCAAGCTGCGCGCGGTGGTGGGGGGCGGCGCCCGGCGCCAGGACTCGGTGCTCCAGGGGATGAAGCAGGCGCCCGACGGCTTCGACGGCGTGGTGCTGATCCACGACGCCGCCCGCCCCTTCGTGGACGTGCCCTTGATCGACGCGGTGGCGAGGGCGGCGGAGGAGAGCGGAGCCGCCCTGCCCGTGCTCGGGATGGTGGACACGATGAAGCGGATCCGCGGCGGGCGGGTGGTTGAGACCCTGGACCGATCCGAGCTGGGGGCCGCCCAGACGCCCCAGGGCTTCCGCTTCGCCCTGCTCACCCGCGCCTACGCGGAGGCATTCCGGGACCGGGTCACCCTGACCGATGAGGCCATGGCGGTGGAGCGCCTGGGGTTGGCGGTGGCCACGGTGGCGGGGTCGGCTTTGAACCGCAAGATCACGACCCCCGAAGACATGCTCTGGGCCGAGGGCGTCATCGCGCAGGCGGGGGCCCGAGCGTGAGCGACTACCGGGTGGGCAACGGCTTCGACGCCCATCGATTGACGCGGGGCCGGCCGTTGGTCCTGGGCGGCGTGCACGTGGAGCACGACCGCGGCCTCGAGGGGCACTCCGACGGCGACTGCCTCATCCATGCCCTGTGCGACGCGCTTCTGGGCGCGGCGGCGGCGGGGGACATGGGCCGGCACTTCCCGAGCAGCGATCGCCGTTGGAAGGGGGCTTCGAGCCTGATCTTTCTCAAGGAGGTCGCGCGCCTAGTCGGGGAGCGCGGCTACCGGATCGAGAACGTGGACGTCACCGTCATCGCCCAGGCCCCCGCCCTCGCCCCCCATACGGAGGCGATGCGGCAGGCGCTCAGCCGCTGCCTCGGCATCGGCCTGGAGGGGGTCTCCGTCAAGGCCAAGAGCACGGATGGCCTCGGCGCCCTGGGCCGGGAGGAGGGCGTCGCGGCCCAGGCCACCGTGCTTCTCCGGAAGGGCGCTTGACCGTGCGCGTTCGCGTGGCAGTGGCGCTTCTGGCTTTCTCGGCCGCCTCGAGCGCGGGGGCGTCGACCGGAAAAGAGGGCAAACTCTCGGCGCTGCCCAAGGAGCAGCGGCCGCTCCTTATTGTTATGAACGAGGTGGTGGACGGGCTCATCCCCAAGATCCTGGCCGCGCCCTCCCCGACCGCCCAGCGGATCACCGTCGGGGGCGGGCTTCTGGGCCTCGGCCCCTTCGAGCCCCGGGGGGGCAGCGACGGTGGCCTGAAGGCCCCTCCCCGGAACCTCTATCCCCGGGCCGGTTTCGGCAACAGCCTAAACGCGGACCCCGTCACCGGACAGAACTCTCTGACCCATAACCCATGAACCTCATTTGTGGCATCAACCCTGTTCTCGAGGCCCTGAGCGCGGGCACCCGGCACTTCGATCGTCTGCTCGTGGTCAAGGGTCTGCGCAGCCGCCGAGTCTCCGAGGCCATCGGCCGGGCTAGCCAGATGGCGATCCCCTTGCGCTTCGAGACCCGGGAGACCCTGGACCGCCTGGCGCCCGGCGTCCCCCACCAGGGGCTGATCGCCGTTGTCTCCGCCAAGCCCTCGGTCGATCTGCCCAGCCTGCTGCAGGCGGTGCGGGATCCCGCCCTCCTGGTCGTGCTCGACGGCGTCGAGGACCCCCGGAACCTGGGTGCGATCCTCCGCACCGCGGAAGCAGCGGGCGCGGACGGCGTGCTTCTCCCCGAGCGCCACAGCGCCGGCCTATCGGAGACCGTGAACCGGGCCTCGGCCGGGGCCCTGGAGCACGTGCGGGTGGCCCGGATTGGCAACGTCGTTCAGGCCCTCTTGAGCCTCAAGGAACGCGGGATCTGGGTGGTGGGCTTCGACGCTGCGGGCACGGAGCGCTGGGACAGCGTGGATTTCCGCCGGCCCATTGCCCTCGTGCTGGGGGGAGAAGGCAAGGGCATGCGGCGGCTCGTGCGGGAGCACTGCGATCACCTCGTGGGTCTGCCCCTCTTCGGCCACGTCTCGTCCCTCAACGTGAGCGTGGCCGCGGGCATCGCGCTCTACGAAGTGATCAGGCAACGGGGCTCGGTGCCGAGCCACGTTCGCCCCATACCGATCCGACCCCCCTCCGCCCTCGCCCAGATCGTGGGTCCGGGGCCGGAGGACGCCGAGCACGACCCCGGCGCCCTCGGCTACGGCCTGAAGCCGGCACAAGCGGACGAAGATGGGGAGGGCGAGGGCGAGGAGTCGAGCGAAGAGGACCGCGGGGGGGTCGTGGAGCTGCACGAGGAGGCGGCCTGGGCCGGGCCGACGATGCTGAAGCCGGTCGGCTTCCGGCGGGGCCGGCCCCAGGGGCGTCGCCCACCCGACCGCGCGGTGCGGACGGGCGCCGGCGGCCCGCCGCCCCCGGGGGGAAGGCGGGGGGGGCACCACCGCCGGGGCCGCCCGGGTCCCCCCGGTGCCCCCCGGCCGGCGGGGCCGGGTCCTGGTCCCACGGGGGGGCCACCCGGGCCGGGTCCGCAGGGCCCGCCCGGTCCCGGGAACACGGCCCCCGGCGGGGGGGGAAGCGGCCGCCGCCGCCGGCGGCGTCGGCGCCGGCGGTGAGGGCCGGCCCCGGGAGGCCTCTGCGCTTCCACCCGCGGCGGGCGGCCCCGGCATTCTGCTTGCATCAGCTGGACTCGTTTGGTAAAGTTGGGGTTTGTCGCTGGCGTAGCTCAGCGGTAGAGCGGCTGATTTGTAATCAGCGGGTCGGGGGTTCAATTCCCTCCGCCAGCTCCAGCCGCTGGAGCTGCTGGAGAGCCGTCCGCGTGGAGGATGGTGAGCCCCAAGAGCCAGCGGCCCTCGAGCCTGGGCGAGGGTTCGGGACGAAAAGGGGAGGTAGCGAAGCGGTCAAACGCATCAGACTGTAAATCTGACGCCCCTAGGGCTACGAAGGTTCGAATCCTTCCCTCCCCACCATCCGTCGTGGTGGTCGGCTCGAGAAGGACGCCGGGCGTCGTCGAGGCGGGTGTAGCTCAGCTGGTAGAGCTCCAGCCTTCCAAGCTGGATGTCGCGGGTTCGAATCCCGTCGCCCGCTCCACCGGCGGTGGGGGTCGAGGGGGACGGGCGGGGGGTTCCGGGGGACGGGGTCGAGGGTTCACCAGTTCGAGGAAGGACGACGCCCACGTAGCTCAGTCGGTAGAGCGCGTCCTTGGTAAGGACGAGGTCACCAGTTCAATCCTGGTCGTGGGCTCCACCAGCGGCGCGGGCCTTGCGCCCCCGAGCGAAGCGTGGGGATCCCGGCCGCGATAGAGAGAAGACCGAGGGAACAGCATGTCCAAGGAGAAGTTTGACAGGTCGAAGCCGCACGTGAACGTGGGGACGATTGGGCACGTGGACCACGGGAAGACGTCGTTGACGGCGGCGATCACGAAGGTGTTGTCGGCCCTGAACCCGCGGGTACAGT